>CAMFSB010000065.1 GCA_945982465.1 uncultured Faecalibacterium sp.
CCCCTGGCTTCCCAGCGCGGGGCGGCCCCCCGCTGCCATGCGGCCGGCGTGGGCGTTACCGTGGGCGGGCTTTCGATGGTGGGCCTGCCGCTGCTGGCGGGTTTTGTCACCAAGCTTTCGCTGGCCGGGGCCGCGCTCAGCGGCCCGGTGCCGGCCTGGCAGCTGGTAACGGCGCTGGCGGCGCTGGCGGTGTCCAGCGTGCTCAACGCCATGTATTACATCCCCGCCATTTTCCAGATCTGGAAGCGGGACGCCGCCCCTGCCGGCCCGGACGGCGCGCAGACTGCGCCCGGCGCGTTCCATGCCGGGCGGCTGTACGCCGCCGTGATCGCTGCCTTTGCGGCCGGCGTTATACTGCTGGGCTGCTGCTATGCGCCGGTTTGCCGGCTGATCGAACGGGGCTGCTGCCCGCCGCGGGCGCGCGGTCGCTGGGCCTGCCGGCGATCCGCGGCACCCAGCCCCGGCGGCATTTTCTCGCGGCTTTGCTGGCGCTGGAGATCATTTTCACCACGCTTGCGCTTGGCATGAACGGCGGCTGCACGCTGCTGCGCCTGGGCGTGTTTGAGCTGGCGGTGGCGTCGGATAACGTGTCCAAGCTGTTCTCGCTGCTGTTTGCCGGCCTGTTTATGGCGGCGGGGGTGTTCGGCTTTGAATACCTGGAGGACGGCGAAACGCCTGCCTACGATGTGTTTTTTCTGCTGACGCTCGCCTCGCTGATGGGGCTGTGCTACGCGGCCAACCTGTACACGTTCTACCTGTTCTACGAGATGATGACGCTGTGCTCGGCCCCGCTGGTGCTGCATGAGCGCACCGGGGCAGCCGCCCGCGCGGCGGTCAAATACCTGGGCTATTCGCTGTTCGGCGCGGCGCTGGCGCTGTTCGGCTGCTTTATTCTGGCGCAGTACGCCACCACGCTGTCGTTCCGCGCCGGCGGCGTACTGGACGGCACCGCCGCCGACCACGAGACGGTTTTGCTGCTTGCGGCCCTTGCCATGCTGCTGGGCTTTGGCGGCAAGGCCGGCCTGATGCCCTTGCACGACTGGCTGCCCACCGCCCACCCAGAGGCCCCGGCCCCCGCTTCGGCGGTGCTTTCGGGCGTGATCACCAAAGCCGGCGTGCTGGGCATGCTGCGCACGGCGTATTACCTGTTCGGCTCCCGCTTTCTGGCGGGCAGCTGGGTGCAGGCCGTGCTGCTGGCGCTGGCGCTGGCGACGGTGTTCTGCGGCAGCATGCTGGCCTACAAGGAAAAGCTGCTGAAAAAGCGGCTGGCCTGGTCCACGGTGTCGCAGGTATCGTACATCATTTTCGGCCTGATGCTGTTCAACAACACCGCCTTTGTGGGCGCGCTGCTGCAGGTGGTTTTTCATGCCGTGTGCAAGGTGTGCCTGTTTTTGTGCGCAGGCGCGTTCATCTGCAAAACCGGCCGCACCCGCGCCGACGAGCTGACCGGCATCGGCCGCCAGATGCCGCTGGTGCTGCTGTGCTTTGCCGTGGGCGGGCTTTCGCTGGTGGGCATCCCGCCGTTTGCGGGCTTTGTGTCCAAGTGGTACCTGGCCACGGGCGGCCTGGCGCAGCTGCCGCGCTGGGGCTGGCTGGGGGCGGCTGTGCTGCTGGTGAGCGCCCTGCTGACCGCCGGCTACCTGCTGGTGCCGGTGGCCCGCGGCTTTTTCCCGGGGAAAGACTTTGAGCCGGACGCCCGGGTGCGCACCGGCTTGTGCATACAGGCCCCTGTGGCCTGCCTGGCGGCGGCGCTGCTGGTGCTGGGGCTGTTCCCCGCCGATCTGATCCGTCTGATCCGCAGCATTGCGGTCACGGTCCTGTAAGGGAGGCGCGCAATGAAAATCTTGCTGCTGCTTGCTGTGCTGCTGCCGCTTGTGGGCGGCGCGGCCCTGTTTGTGCGCCCGGCCAAAAGCCGGGCTGCCCGCAATGCGTGGGTGCTTTCGGTCTGCGCGCTGACCAGCCTGCTGGTGCTGGCGCTGCTGGCTATGCGGGCCGGTTCCGGCCAGGCCCCGGTGCTGACGCTGCTGCCCCTTGCCGGCGACACGCTGGCGCTGGCGCTGCACATGGACGGGCTTTCGGCGGTGTTTGCGGCCCTTGTGGCGCTGCTGTGGCCGTTGGCCGACGTGTACGCGTTTGAATATATGCGCCGCGAACCGCGCGAAAACAGCTTTTTCGCCTTTTTCACCATGACTTACGGCGTGGTGCTGGGCATCGCCTTTGCACAGAACCTGTTTACGCTGTATTTCTTTTACGAGCTGCTTACCCTGTGCACCCTGCCGCTGGTGATGCACGAGCAGGACGGCAAGGCCCGTTACGCGGGCAAAAAGTATCTGCTGTATTCCATGAGCGGCGCAGCCCTGGCCTTTATCAGCCTGATGTTTGTGCTGGCCAACGGCCGGCTGGACTTTGTTCTGGGCGGTAGCCTGGCCGCAGGCGCGGCCAGCGGCCGGGCCGAGCTGCTGCGCATGGCTTTTGTGCTGGGCTTTTTCGGCTTTGGCGTCAAGGCGGCGGTGTTCCCGCTGCACGGCTGGCTGCCCTCAGCGGGCGTGGCGCCCACGCCGGTCACCGCTCTGCTGCACGCGGTGGCGGTGGTCAACGCGGGGCTGTTCGCGATTTTGCGGCTCACCTATTATTCCTACGGCACACAGCTTTTGTACGGCAGCTGGGCGCAGGCGGTCTGCCTGGGCTTTGCCTGCTTTACCATCGTGTTCGGCTCGGCCATGGCGCTGCGGCTGCGGCACCTCAAGCGCCGGCTGGCCTATTCCACCGTGTCCAACTTAAGCTACATCCTGTTGGCGGGGCTGCTGTGCACCCCGGCAGGGCTGGCCGCCGCCCTGACCCACATGGTCGTGCACAGCGTTTTGAAGATCACGCTGTTTTTCTGCGCGGGCGCCATTTTGTGCCAGACCGAGGCGCTGCCCTGCGGCCCGCAGGAATATGTATTCCAGTACCAGGGCTACGGCCGGCGCATGCCGCTGACCTTTGCGGTGTTCACCATCGCCTCGCTGGGGCTGATGGGCGTGCCGCCCTTTGCGGGCTTTGCCAGCAAGTGGGCCATTGCCGCAAGCGCCGCGGCCACCGGCCTGCCGCTGGGCTACGCGGGGTGCTTTGCGCTGGCGCTTTCGGCCTTTCTCACCGGGCTGTACCAGCTGGACGTGGTGATCACGGCGTATTTCCCGCCGCGCGGCGTTGACTCCGCTGCGGCCGAGGGCGTTGCCGACCCGGGCCGGAACATGAAGGCTGTGCTGGTGACCCTGACGGCGCTTTCGCTGGCGCTGATCGCGGCAATGCCCGCTTTCAGCCTCTGGCTGGGCCGGCTGGCCGCCGGCGCGCTGTAACAGAAAGGAGTCCTGCCATGACGATCCAACTTCTCAACGGCTCCGGGACGGACGCGGCGCTGGTGCTGTGCTGCATGCTGCTGCCGGCGCTGGGCGGCCTGGCCGCCTGGACATGCGGCGCGCTGGCCGATGCGCGGCAGAACACCGAGCTGGCCGAGCTGCGCGATGTACTGACGCTTATTACTGTGATCGGGACCTTTTGCTGCGTGGTGGCCCTGCCCTCCCACGGCAGCATCGACTTTACGCTGCCCGGCGTGTGCGGGCTGGGGCTGAGCTTTGCCACCGACGGCCTGCGGCTTACGCTGTGCCTGCTGGCGGCGTTTTTATGGCTGATGACTACCCTGTTCAGCCGCGAATACATGGCGCATTCCGCCCACAAGGCCCGGTACGCCCTGTTTTTGCTGCTGACCGAGGGCGCCACGCTGGGGGTGTTTTTCTCCGCCGACCTGTACACCCTGCTGGTGTGCTTTGAGGTGATGAGCATCACCTCCTGGGTGCTGGTGGCCCACGAGGAGACCCCCGGCGCGCAGCGCGCGGCCGACAGCTACCTGGCCTTTGCGGTGATCGGCGGCCTGGCCACTCTGATGGGGCTGTTTATGCTGTACAGCCTGCTGGGCACGCTGACCATCAGCGCCCTGCCCGCCGCTGCGGCCCGGTGCGAAAACCCCGCCGCCCTGTATACGGCCGGCGCGCTGGCGCTGGCTGGCTTTGCGGCCACGGCCGGCATGTGGCCGCTGCACACCTGGCTGCCCGCTGCCCATCCGGTGGCCCCGGCGCCCGCGTCGGCGCTGCTGTCGGGCATCATCACCAAGGCGGGCATGTTCGGTATTCTGGTGCTTTCGGCCCGGCTGTTCGCCGTCGACGGCAACTGGGGGCTGGCGATGCTGTGCTTCGGGCTGGTGACCATGGTCACCGGCGCGGTGCTGGCGGTGTTCAGCGTGGACTTAAAGCGCACGCTGGCCTGCTCGTCCATGAGCCAGATCGGCTTTATCCTGGTGGGCGTGGGCATGAGCTGCCTGCTGGGCAGCGCAAACGGCGCCGCCGTGTGGGGGCTGGTGCTGCACATCTGCAACCATTCGCTGTTCAAGCTGACGCTGTTTTTGTGTGCGGGCGTGGTGGTGATGAACCTGCACCAGCTGGAGCTTAACGACATCCGCGGCTTTGGCCGCGGCAAGCCGGCGCTGCTGTTCGCCTTTGCCATGGGCGCGCTGGGCATCATGGGCGTGCCGGGCTGGAGCGGCTATGTCAGCAAAACGCTGCTGCACGAAAGCATTGTGGAATACGCCGAAATTCTGCAAACGCTGGGCCTGCCTGCCGGCTTTTTCCGCGCGGCGGAGTGGGTGTTTCTGCTTTCGGGCGGGCTGACAGTGGCCTACATGACCAAACTGTTTGTCTGCCTGTTCATCGAAAAGAACGCCGACCCGGCCGTGCAGGCCCGGTTCGACGCCCTGAACGGCCATTACATGACGCCGCTGACCGAAACGGTGCTGCTGGTTTCGGCCGCCCTGATCCCGCTTTTGGGCCTGACGCCCCACGACAGCATGGAAAAGCTGGCGGCTTTGGCGGGCGCGTTCTTCGGCACCGCCGGGCCGGCGCACACCGTAGCGTATTTTGGCGCCGAAAGCCTTGCGGGGGCGGCGGTCTCCCTCGCCATCGGCGCAGCGGTGTACCTGCTGGCGGTGCGCGGACTGCTGATGCGGCAGGGCCGGTATCTGGACCGCTGGCCCAAAGCGCTGGACCTGGAAAACCTCCTGTACCGCCCGCTTGTACTGCGCGCGCTGCCCTTTGCGGGCGCGCTGTGCGCGCGGCTGGCCGCCAGCGTGTTTGAATGGCTTCGCATCGCGGCCTGCCGGGTGCTGTTTTTCCGCGACCAGGGCGGCTATGTCACGCCGCCCGAGGACGACCGCTTTACGGTCTACGAGCAGCAGCCCCGGGGCGTGCGCGGCTTTACCGGCAGCCTGTCGTACAGCCTGATGCTGTTCGGCTTTGGCATGGCCGCCGTGCTGCTGTATCTGTTCGCCCGCGGGCTGTGACCCGCTTTTGCGCGCAGCCCCAATGCAAAGGGCCGCCCCGGCAGGGGCGGCCCTTGTTTTGTTGGTTTTACCGGCCGGCGTCACCGGGCTGCTGCGGCGCGCCGTCGCGTTCCGCTTCGGCGCTGCGCAGCGCTTCACGCACAGCGTCCATGCCCTCCTCAATGCTCTTTTTCAGCGGGCTGGTGGGCTGTGTGCTCTCCGAAAAGCCCACCAGATACTTGCAGATCTGCAGCTTGTTCTCCTCGTACAGGCCCAGCGACTTGTACAGATCGCAGTAGTAGCCAAACAGCATCACCCGCAGGCTGATGGCGCTGGGGGCAGTCATTTTGCTGTGGATGGTGCTGTCCGGGTTCTGCACATAGTAATAGCCGGCCTTGTCGGTGGAGGCAAAGGTCTCGGCGTAGCGGATGTAGTTCAGGTTGAACAGAAAATCCTCGCTCCAGTACAGCTCGCGGGTGCCTTTCAGCTCCAGGCCCATAAAGCCTTCCTTCCAGCCCAGCTCGCTCCAGCAGCGGATATTGTTCTGGATGATGATATCCCGCCGGTAGAGCTTGTTCCACATCACGCCGTAGTAAAACGAGGCCGGTTCGTCCATCAGGTGCAGTGCAAAGGTGTTTTTGTCCATCACGCCCGCAGGCAGAAAGCCGTTGGTGCGGATCTCCGGTTCGGGCCGTTGCTTTTCGGATTTCGCGCCGCGCTTGCGCTCCACCGTGCTGGCCAGCTTGAGCGGCAGCATCGTGCGCGGGATGACCATGTTGTAGTGCGCGATGACCATATCGGCGCCGGCGGCCTCGGCGGTGGCGACCAGGTTTTCGGTGTAGTCGGGGGCCAGGTAATCGTCGCTGTCCACAAACTGCAGGTACTTGCCCGCCGACAGCTCCATGCCCCGGTTGCGCGTATCGGACACGCCGGCGTTGTCCTTGTCCACCACGATGATGCGGCTGTCGGCCCGGGCGTACATTTCGCACACCGGCAGGCTGACGTTATCGCTGGAGCCGTCGTTCACCAGGATGATCTCGATGTTCTGGTAGGTCTGTGCGCGGATGCTCTCGATGCAGCGCGCGATATGGTTTTTGGCGTTGTATACCGGCACAATGATGCTGACCAAGGGCTTGGCTTCCATCCCGTTTTCCACACAAAATTCCCCCTCAGGCGTATGGTCTGTTCTTTTTTATATTACCTTTTCCGGCGGCGGATTGCAAGGTGCGGCGCGGCCGTTTCCACCATTTTCCGTCCGGCTCTGGCAAGGCGGGTCACAGCATGCTATACTGGGCAAAACACAGCCGGCAAGGCCCCGGGCGTCTTGGCCCGGGTGGGGCCGGCTGTATGCAAAGGAGGGCACTGATCCATGCAAACCATTCGTTCCGCCGCGCTCATCGGTCTGGGCGCGCTGGGCATTCTGTTCGGCCGTCCCATGGCCGAAACGCTCCCCGCCGGGGCGTTCACCGTGATCGCCGGCGACGACCGCGCCGCCCGCTACCGTGCAGCCCCCATCACCTCCAACGGCCAGCCGTGCCGGTTTTCGTTTACCCGCCCGCAGGACGGCGCGCCCGTCGATCTGGTGCTGGTGGCGGTCAAGGCCACCCATCTGGCCGCTGCCGTACCGGACATCGCCCGTTTTGTGGGGCCGGACACCGTGATCCTCAGCGTGCTCAACGGCATCACCAGCGAGCAAACGCTGGAAGCCGCCTACCCCGGCCATACGCTGTGGAGCGTGGCCATCGGCATGGACGCCACCCGTACCGGCCGCACGCTTTTGTATAAAAACGCCGGAAAAATACAATTTGGAGAAAAAGATGGCGTGCTTACGCCCCGCGTGCAGGCCGTGGCCGATTTTCTGACCGCCTGCGGCATCGAAAACGAGCCCTGCACCGATATTCTGGAAAAGCAGTGGTTCAAGCTGACCATCAACGACGGGCTGAACCAGGCGGCCGCCGTATACGGCCTGCCCTACGGCGCGCTGGCCCAGCCCGGCGAGGCGCAGGATAACATGCTGGCCGCCATGCACGAGACCATTGCGGTGGCCAACGCCGAGGGCGTGCCGCTGCGCAAAGATTCCGCCGAGCACTGGTGCGCAAAGGCACTGCCCGCCTCCAAGCCCGACGGCATGCCCAGCATGCTGCAGGATGTGCTGGCCCACCGCCCCACCGAAGTGGAGGAGTTTGCGGGCGTGGTGCGCCGGCTGGCGGCAAAGCACGGCATCCCCGTGCCGGCCAATGACTTTTTCTACCAGCGCATCCGGGAGATCGAAGCCGCGTACTGACCGGGTGCAGCCCCTGCTTACAAAGCAGCCCCACCCGCTGACTGTCTTTTTGCAGCGGCAAGGCCCCGGCCCGCGCAGGCGGGCCGGGGCCTTGTTTGTCCGGCAGAGGTTCAGCGGTAAAAGGTATCAAAGTTCACCGGCTCGTAAAACGCGGCCTGTAATTGCTCAAAGCTGTCAAAGCCCTGGGCCATCAGCCACATGATCTTGGTGTACACCGCCTCGATGGTCATGTCGTGGGCCTCGAGGAAGCAGAACCGGTCGCGCACCCGCTTGCCCACCTCGTAAATGCCCACGTCGCTGCCCTCGTAGGTCACCTGCGTGGTCAGGATCAGGATCTTGCGGCTTTGGTCGTACCGGCCCAGCCCTGCGG
>CAMFSB010000066.1 GCA_945982465.1 uncultured Faecalibacterium sp.
TAATTACACCAGAACCCCTACCAAAACTGGGTCAGTCACGAATACAGATTTGGCTTTTGTAACAAAAAACTCCCGACCCGGCGGGTTGAAATGCACCCCAAAAGTTAGACAAAAATTGAATCAAGCAGCTCCAACGGTCTGAATCCTGTACTGTACAGGGCTCAGACCGTTTAGTTTTAATTTGATTCGGCGATTGTTGTAATAGTCGATGTAATCGACAATAGCCTTTTCGAGCTGGTCAATGGAATCAAATTTTTCCAGATAGAACAGCTCCGTCTTGAGCAGTCCGAAGAAGTTCTCGGCAACAGCATTGTCCAGACAAGTGGCTTTCCGAGACATACTTTGCGTAATTCCTTTTGCTTTCAGTAGATTCTGGTAGGACTTCATCTGGTATTGCCAGCCCTGATCCGAATGCAGAATCAGATTGTCAACCTTGTCCGGCAGCTTTTGAAAAGCACCTTCCAGCATATCCGTGATTTGCTTAAAGTTCGGATGGCGGCTCAGATTGTAGCTGACAACTTCGCCATTGAACAAATCAAGAATTGGAGACAGGTAGAGTTTCTGGTCGTTCACTTTGAACTCGGTAACATCTGTGACCCATTTCCGATTCGGCTGGTTTGTCTTGAAATGCCGATCCAGCAGGTTTGGAGCTACTTCTCCTACTTCGCCTTTGTAAGAACTGTACTTCCTTTTTGCACGAACCTGACAGACTAAACCAAGCTGCTTCATGAGTTTCCGAACCGTCTTGTGGTTCACACAAATATCGTTGTTATGCAGTTCTTTTGTGATTCTGCGGTATCCGTATCGTTTTTTGTTCTCGTTGAAGATTATAACAATCTGTTCCTTTACCATCTGGTATTTGGCAGGATTCTGAGACTGGTGCAGATAGTAGTAGAACGTGCTGCGAGGAAGTCCGGCAAGTTGCAGCAGTGCTTTCAGAGGGTATTTCTGCCTTAGTTCCTGAACTACTTGTGCTTTCTGTTTTGGCGTTCCTCTTCCAGCACCAAGGCATTCAATTTTTTTAAGTAGTCGATTTCCATCCGAAGTCGCTGATTTTCTGCAATAAGATCTTCTTCTACTTGCTTATCCAGCTTTGGCTTCCGACCTTTCTGCGTCCCACTGGCGGCACAGGCTCGTCCTCGACGCTCTAACAGAAGTGCTTCTTCTCCTTCCTCCCAATAAATGCGCTCCCAGTCCCTGAGTGTACGGTCCGAAATGCCATATTCTCTGGACGCTCCCTTAAAGCTCAGGTTTTCTCTGTGGATTCGTTTAATGATTTCTACCTTCTGCGTTCCGTTGTACTTTCGTTGTCCCTTTGGCATACAAAAACACCCCATTTCCTAAACAGTATACCATACTGTCTAACAAATGGGGTGCAGTTCATTCCGTGCTGCGGGTGTTTTGATCTTTCAGATTCAGCCGTTCATGATGCTGGGGGTGGCATTCTTCAGCACGACGTCGTGGCTGCCGCCCTCCACGATGGAGGTGGAGGAAACGACGGTCAGCTTGGCCTTCTGCTGCAATTCGGGGATGGTCAGCGCGCCGCAGTTGCACATGGTGCTCTTGACCTTGTACAGCGTGGTCTGCACGCCGTCGGCCAGCGGGCCGGCATAGGGCACATAGCTGTCCACGCCCTCTTCAAAGGTCAGCTTGGACGCGCCGCCCAGATCGTACCGCTGCCAGTTGCGGGCGCGGTTGGAGCCTTCGCCCCAGTACTCTTTCATATACTGGCCGTTGATGCGCACCTTGTTGGTGGGGCTTTCGTCAAAGCGGGCGAAATAGCGGCCCAGCATCACAAAGTCCGCGCCCATGGCCAGCGCCAGCGTAACATGATAATCGTGCACGATGCCGCCGTCGGAGCAGATGGGCACATAGATGCCGGTCTCTTCAAAATACTCGTCGCGGGCCTTGGCCACCTCGATGACGGCGGTGGCCTGGCCGCGGCCGATGCCCTTGGTCTCGCGGGTGATGCAGATGGAGCCGCCGCCGATGCCGATCTTTACAAAGTCGGCGCCGGCCTGGGCCAGAAAGCGGAAGCCCTCGCGGTCGACCACGTTGCCCGCGCCCACCTTGACGGTGTCGCCGTACTTTTCGCGGATCCACCGGAGCGTGCGGCTCTGCCACTCGGAGAAGCCTTCGGACGAATCAATGCACAGCACATCCACACCGGCGTCCACCAGGGCGGGCACGCGCTCGGCGTAGTCGCGGGTGTTGATGCCGGCGCCCACCACATAGCTCTTGTTGGCGTCCAGCAGCTCGTTGATGTTTTCTTTATGGCTGTCGTAGTCCTTGCGGAACACGATATACTGCAGGCGGCCCTCGTCGTCCACCAGCGGCAGGGTATTGATCTTGTTATCCCAGATGATGTCGTTGCAGTCGTGCAGCGAGGTGGTGGCCGGGGCGGTGACCAGCTTTTCCAGCGGGGTCATGAACTCCGTCACCTTCAGGTCCATGCTCATGCGGGACAGGCGGTAGTCGCGGCTGGCCACGATGCCCAGCAGCTTGCCGTGGGCGGTGCCGTCGTCGGTGATGGCCACGGTGGAATGGCCGGTGCGGGCTTTCAGGTCCAGCACATCGCCCAGCGTAGCTTCGGGCGGCAGGTTGGAATCGCTGGTGACAAAGCCCTTTTTATACGATTTGACGCGGCGCACCATGGCCGCCTCGCTCTCGATGCTCTGCGAGCCGTAAATAAACGAAACGCCGCCCTGCTTGGCAAGGGCAATGGCCAGCCGGGCGCCCGACACCGACTGCATGATCGCGCTGACCATAGGGATGTTCATTTCCAGCGGGCATTCCTCCTGCCCTTTGCGGTACTTGACCAGCGGGGTCTTCAGGCTGACCGCGGCCGGCACATTTTCGGCGCTGGAATAGCCGGGAACCAACAGATACTCACCAAACGTACGGGAAGGCTGCTCAAAATAGTATGCCATATCGCTGCTCCTTTTTTATCTGACATCCTGATCGGCTGATGGGAGAATTTTTAATACTATACCATATCTTTTCCCCAAATACAAAGGCCCGCGCCTGCCAAACTTTGCTGTGCAGGATCATTAAAAAACCGTCATGTTGTATAGCCAAAAGGTGAAAAAGTATTACTACCGTGCCTTGTCGAAAGGATACAAAAAAGCCCGCTGGCAATCAGCGGGCTTTTTTGTACACGAAGACGAGACGCCGCCTGTGTGGCAGGCAGAACAGCTGCGAAGGAGAACAGCCGGAGGAGAAGCGCCTGCCCGACATCTCATAACAAGAAAAAGATTTCCCAGCAAGGTGTCGCGGCCTTGCTGTAACTGTATTGTAACTCTTTTGCAACCAAATTGCAATACCCTTTTGTAAAAAAATTGTAATCTTTTTTAATTTTTTAGTCTGCTCTGCACCCCCGCCGGGGTCAAACGGTGCAAAAGGCTTCAAATGCCAGCTCGCCGCCCTCGCGCGTGCCGCAGGTATACCAGCCGTCCCCGGCCTGGCCCGCGGCCAGCGAAAGCTGCTGCCCCAGCGCCACCTCCCGGTGGTATACGATGCGCAGCGTGCGGATGGGCTTTTCACGCACCGCTTCCAGCGGCACCGAGGCACAGGCCAGGTCTGCGTAGCAACAGTTGTTCAGGTGGCCGTTCAGGTCACACAAAAGGTAATCCGCCCGGCGCGGCGGCAGAGCGTGCAGCTGCTCCGCTTTGGGGACGGCCTGTTCCAGCGCGCGTTCAACAGTATCGTTCCAGTACGGCTCGACCAGCGGCGAGGACCGGCGCAGGATGCGGCGGGTGTCGGTGTCCACCAGTACCCAGCGACTGTCCACACAAGCCACCTCCCTGCCCTGGGCGTCCTGCACCAGCGTCAGGCGCTTGTTGACCGCCCGCTTGGATTTTTCCGGTACAGTGGTCAGCGTAAGCGTTTCGTCGATGCGGGGCACCCGCACAAATTCCAGCGCCTGCTTGGCCAGCAGGTACGCCAGATGGTGCTCCACATAAAAGTCGTTGGTAAAGCCCAGGCGGGTGTTCTGGTCGGTCGCCAGCTGCTGGGCGTAGCGCAGCAGCGTGCCAGGCTTGAGATAGCCCATAAAATCCGCGTCGTGGCGGTTGACGAAAAACTGCTCGGTAAAATTCGGATAAACGCTCATTGGTTTCTCCCTCTGCTAGTTGTTCCTTTATTATAATAATGTAGAATCCCGGCACGGCCGCGCAGGCGGAACGCACGGCGGCCGCCGCGCTGAGCCAAGCCCGGCTATACTATATTTTTGATATTTTTTACAACATTCATACCATTCGCCCGCAGCGGAGATACGCCGCCCGGCCGGCCGTCTGCCTTATATTATAGCACAAAACCGCCCTGCCGCCAAAGAGGCAGAGGGCCTGTTTTGTCTCACGGCCGGCGCAGCCAGCGGGCCATATTTTGCGGCGCAATGGGTATATCACACGCATTTAGGACATTTTCACAAGAGAAGCGCTCGCCAAAAGCAAATTTTTCTCTGTAAAAGCGATCAATTTTGTAAAATGATGTGCAAAACCCTCTGGTTTGTGCTATAATGGTGCATGTTGATTAAGCAGTGTGAAATATTATGTGCCGCGCGTGCCGCAGGCCCATTCAATACACCGGAAAGACGAGGAACCGCATGGACACACAATCCAAACTGTACGAGGATGCCGACGAGATCGACCTGCTGGAACTTTGCTACATGCTTCTGCGGCATGTGAAGCTGCTGGCCGCCTGCCTGCTGGCGGGGGCCGTGCTTGCCGGCGTTGTAACTAAGTTTCTGATCACGCCGATCTACACGGCGTCCTCTCAGATCTACATCTTTACCAAAACCACCAGCGTCACTTCGCTGGCCGATTTGCAGATCGGCACGCAGCTGGCTTCGGACTTTCAGATCCTGGGCACCAGCCGTCCCGTGATCGAGCGTGTCATCCGCACCCTGCGGCTGGACACCACCTACGAGAAGCTGCTGCAGACCATCACCGTTACCAACCTGAGCAACAGCCGCATTCTGGAGATCACGGTCGAAAACCCGGACCCCCAGCTTGCCAGTGATATCAGCAACGCCATGGCTGAATCGCTGAGCCTGCGCGTGGCCGAGATCATGAACACCGACCAACCCTCCATCGTGGCGAACGCTGTGGTGCCCGCAAAGCCTTCCAGCCCCAGACTGAGTCGCAATGTAGCCCTTGGCGCATTGCTGGGCTTTGTGCTGTGCGCGGGCGTGCTGGTAGTACAGTTCCTGCTGGACGACACCATCAAGACCGCCGAGGATGTGGAGAAGTACCTGCACATCAATACGCTGGCCGCCATCCCGCTGGAGCATGGGCAGGAACCCAGCCGCAAGGCTTTGTGGGGCAAGCCCGGCAAGCGGCCCGCCCTGCTGGCCGGCAAGCCCAGCACAGGCAGCAAGGGCAGAAAATCTTATGCTGCACCTGCCGAGCCTTCCGCATCCGCATCCGCCTCCGCCGCGGAGGGGGCCTCGCCCCGGGCGCTGAAAACCAAATCCGCCCACATCAAAAAGTAACGGAGGCCCCCTATGAAGCATGCGCACGAAAAACCTGCGGGGCAGTTTACCCGCGGGCAGCAGATCCTGCTGGGCGTTTTGCTGCTGGCCGCCGCGGTGAGCGTGGGCTACCTTGCCTTTTACTATACGCGCCTGCATAATGCCGACCGGATTTACCAAACGCTGCAAAGCAGCGCCGTGGCTTCATCGGCACAGCCTACGCCGGAGCCGGCGGCATCGGAGCCGCCCCAGCCCACGGCCGAGCCGGTGGTCATTCCCATTGATTTTGACGAGCTGCACCGGATCAACCCGGACATCTACGCATGGCTGGAGATCCCCGGTACTGACATCGCCTACCCCATTGCGCAGCACCCCCTCGATGATTCCTATTATCTGGATCACACCATCGAGGGCGTGGCCGGCCTGCCCGGTTCCATTTATACCGAACGCGCCAACGCGCAGGATTTCAGCGATTACAATACCGTGATCTACGGCCACAACATGAAAAACGGCACCATGTTCGGCTCGCTGAAAAAGTACCGCGACCCGGATTATCTGCAGCAGCACCGGGAGATCATCATCTACACCCCCACCGAAAAGCGGGTGTACCGGGTGTTTGCCGCCGTTGTGTACAGCAACATCCACATCCTGAACAGCTTTGACTTTACCGATCCGTTTGGCCGCGAGCTGTTTTTGTCCACACTGAGCGACACGCGCAACCTGAACAGTCAGGTGCTGGACGACGTGGAAGTGACCACCGACAGCCAGCTGCTCACCCTGAGCACCTGCGTGGGCGGTCAGCCCAACAACCGTTATCTGATCGAGGCAGTTTATGTCGGAAATGAATAAACCCGCCCGCCGGCCGGACCTGCGCATCTGGCTTGTGGCCGCCGTTGTGGTGCTGGCCGCTGCCGCGCTGATCGGCGTGCTGGCCGCGCAGATCGTTTCGCGCCCGTCGGTTACCCGGGGGGACAGCAGTTCCCAAACGGAAGCCGACAGCGAAGGCTTTGCCGATACCGTAATGCTGGACGGGCAGACTTATGTGCGCAACACCCGGCTCAAGGCCGTTTTGCTGCTGGGCATTGACCAAAGCGCGGAGCAGATCGCCTCGCGCGACCCGAACCAGTTTGGCAACGGCGGCCGTGCCGACGCCATCGCCGTACTGATCGTTGACCCGGATAGCCTGACTGCCCGCGTGCTGGAAATTTCGCGCGAGACGATGGTGGATGTGGACGTATACGACCAGATGGACCGCTACCTGTACACTTCGCAGATGCAGCTTACCTTGCAGTACGCCTGCGCCAGCAGCCTGCAGCGCGGCAACTGGCTGATGAAAAACAAGGTGTCGGAGCTGTTGTACGGTATCCCCATTGACGCGGCAGCCGCCCTGACCATGGACGGCATCCCCGCTGTGGTGGACGCGGCCGGCGGCGTAACGTTGACCATGCAGCAGGATTATACCTACATTGACCCCGCGTTTGCCAAAGGCGCCACCCTGACCATGGACGGCGCCCAGGCCGAACGCTTTATCCATTACCGCGATGTCTCGGTAACCGGCAGCAACACCGACCGCATGGAGCGCCACGCCCAGGTACTGCGGGCACTGGCCGGCCAGCTGGAGGGCGCCGATGACGCCGCGGTGACCCGGCTGCAAAACGCGGCCGAGCCGTATCTGGAAACCGATGTCGACGCCGACACCCTGGCGCTTTTGGCGCAGTGCCGGCTGGACCCGGTGATTTACAGCGTGCCCGGCGAAGTAAAGGCCAGCTCGTCCAGCGATGAATTTTACACGGACGAGGACGCGCTGCGCCGCCTGGTGGTGGAGCTGTTCTACCTGCCGGCGGCTTGAAGTTGGTTTGACGGTGTATAAGGGGCACACTGTTCAGACATAGATTCCTATAGGAGGATTGATATCTCATGAAGAAAGTAGTTTCCATGATCGTGGCTGCGATGATGGTCTGCTGCATCGGCATGACTGCTTTTGCAGCTGGCAGCCCGATCAAAGTTGAGCCTGTTGTTGACACTTCGGCCACCACTGTGGCCGAGGAAGCCACCATCGGCGGCGTTGCCGTTGAGAAAGTGGCCGTTGCTGCCGGCACCGCCGATACCGCGGCCGCTGCGGCCGCTCCTGCCAAGCTCACCGAGCTGGCGCAGGGTCAGGTTGCTGGCGCTGCCGTTGCCTACACCCTGATGGACGTGTCCGTAAAGGATGCCAGCGGCAACGTGCTGCATCCCTCGGCAACGGAGCCTGTCAAGGTTACCTTCCAGGTCGCAACCGGTCTGGACGCCCGCATCGCCCCCATGGTGATGCACTGGAATGGCACTGACTGGGAAGTGGTCGTCTCCAGCTTTGACCGTGCCACCGGCAAGCTGACCGCCACCTTCACCAGCCTGTCTCCCGTCGCCATCGTGTACGCTTCCACCGTGACCGCCGACCCTTCCGGCTCGTCTGCTCCCGCTGTTTCGCCCACCACTGGCGAAAACGGCTTTGTGGCGCTGGCTTGGGGTGT
>CAMFSB010000067.1 GCA_945982465.1 uncultured Faecalibacterium sp.
GGCGGCGCAGCTGGCCGCTGATCGGCCGTTTGACGCGTACAAACCACACGCCTGCGCAGAAACGGCCGGCCCCCCCGATGGGGCCGGCCTGTTGTATGTGCTCAAAACCGCGGTTGCCCAACCGCGTGCTTACGGCTCGTCCGGGCTGACGCGCACCACGACCTTCATGTAGTTGGCCGGGTTCTTTTCCAGGTCGGTCAGGGTTTGCGCCGCTTCGTCGATGGAAACCGTTTTGGTCAGGATCTGCATCATGTCCACCTTTTTGGTGGCGATCAGCTCCAGCGCTTCTTCAAATTCGCCGGCGCTGGTGCGCGCGCCGCGGATGTCGATCTCCTTTTTGGTGATCAGGTCGGTGGGCAGGCTGGTCTCGGTTTTGGGCCAGCCGGTCAGAGTGACGCGGCCCGCGTGGGACACAAAATCCAGCGAAGCGCGCACCGCAACGTTCGCGCCGGAGCATTCCATCACCTGCTGGGCCATGGAGCCGCCGGTGATCTCCCGGATGCGCACACCCGCGTCCTCTTCGTTGGGGTTGATCACATGTTCAATGCCCAGCTTTTTGGCAAACGCCAGGCGCTCGCTGAGCACATCCAGCAGGATGGCGTGGGCGCCGTATGCCTGAGCCACCAGCCCCGCCACCAGGCCGATCGGGCCGGCGCCGATGATGGCGCAGTATTCCCCGGCTTTCAGGCCGCCGCGGTGCACGCCGTGCAGGCTGATGGTCAGCGGCTCCGCCATGGCCGCTTGCTCCCAGGTCATGCCGTCGGGTACCTTGATCAGCATATCCGCCGGGTGGCAGAAATATTCGGCCATGCCGCCGTCCACGTGGACGCCCAGCACCCGCAGCCCGGTGCAGCAGTTGGTGCGGCCGATGCTGCACGGATAGCACTGCCCGCAGTACAGATACGGGTCGCACACCACGCGGTCGCCCGGCTTCAGGCCGCGCTTGTTATCGGCAGGGATGGACACCACCACACCGGCCAGCTCGTGCCCGATCACCCGCGGGTAAGACACCAGACCGTTGGTGCCGCGGAATGCGTTCACATCGCTGCCGCAGATCCCTGCCGCAACGATCCTGATCAAGGCCTCGCCCGGCCCGGGCACCGGCATGGGCAGCTCCACACAGCTTACCTGCCAGGGCTTTTCCAGTTTGATGGCTTTCATACGGCAGCACGCTCCTTTTTTGCAAAAGATCCTCTGATTTCATTATGAAGAAGCCCCCTTGCCCTGTCAAGCGGTCGCCGTTTGAAAACGCGCGGTTTTCAAAAAATGGTGATCCGCCAGCGGGTAAGGGGGCGTTTTTGCAAAAAATGGAGATCGGTTTTCGGGGCCTCAGCCCTGCTCTTTCAGCACGCCCAGAAGCACAAAGCGGGCGTCGTCGAACTCGTATGTGCAGGTGGACAGCGTGATGATCCGGTCGGTGACAGCGGGCGTGACGGTGCTGGTAAAGCAGGAGCTGGCCACGCTCTGCTGCAGCCAGGCTTCAAGGTCCTCGTCGGTGGCAAACCAGAGCCGCCACGCGTCGGCGTCGGCCGCGGCCACGTAGCCGGCGAAGATCTCGATGGTGTAATTCTGCTGGGGGGTCATCAGCAGCATGCGGGGGTGAGCGTCGTAGTACTCCTGCTTTTTGTAGTTCACCAGCGGCTGGAACATCGTGCCGTTTTTCATGTGGTGGCCGTAGACGATGCTGTGCGCGTTGGAAAAATCGGGGCTGTTGGCGCAGTCCAGAAAAATGCAGCCGGCCTTGTTCTCCCCGCCGCCGAACAGGTGGTCGAGGTAATAAAAGTTATCGGCGGCCTGCGCGATGGGGTAATTGATGGTCGTGTCCTCGCAGGTGATCCAGCCCACCACATCCGGGTTGACCGCCCGCAGCGCGTCGAAGTCCACCTGCGGGAAGCTGACTTCCGGTTCGGTCTCGGCCGCACCGGCCGCGCCGCTTTGGGAGGCAGCGGCGGGCGGAGCCGTTGGGGCGGGGGCGGTGTACTGCTCCAGCTCGGCATAGGCGTTCTGCCCGGCCCGGTAATCCGCCAGAATGGTGCCGATCTGCCACAGCGAAACGGCAAGCACCGCCAGACACAGGGCAGCTGCGGCCGCCCGCAGAATGGTTCCGAGTTTCATGCAAACAGCTCCTTTGCGGTGGGGTGAAAAGCGCCCCCGCAGGGTGTGCGGGGGCGCGGGATGCGTGCGGGGTACAACCCCGGCGTTCGGCCCGGGGCGGGGTGCAGGGGCAACGCACACAGAATCAGGGCGTGTGGCGCAGCCCAGGCACCCTGGCCGGGGCGGGGCACCGCCGGGGCAGGCAGCGCAGAGCGCCGGGCAGGCGCGGAGCGCACAGGGTCAGGGTGTAGTGGGATAGCCCCAGGCGTCCTTTTTGGCGCTGACCGGTGTGTCGTCATCAGTGGTGCCGGCGCTCTGGATGGTCTGGGCGGCAATGGTCACGTTGAGGGTATAGCCGCTTTTGGGGGCGGCTTTCTGCGCCGTACAACTGTCGATCAGCTTTGCGGTGCTCTGGCCGCTGTTCACAGCGGAGTTATAGTACCAGTAGCCATCGCTGTCATTATACGTCCATTGATCCGCTCCGATTCCATCGTTATAGATGATCTGATAATCCGGGCTTGTTCTGCCGGCGGTCGGGTTTTGGAAATACACATTGCCGGCCGCGTCCTGCCAGGTGACGATCACCGCGGCGCGGACATAGACCGAGTAGCCTGCGTCTGGTGTGCCGCCAATGGTCACCGAGGTGTCGCCCACATTCACGGTGACATCTTTTTTTTCGGTGATTGGGCTGCCGTCAACCGGCACGGTGACCTCGCTGATTGCAGGTTTTTCATTGGACGCAGCCTGAAAAGCGTTATCCGCTGGGCTTGTGCACAGGTGCAGGTAGGCCCACACACCGGCGGTACCCAGCACCAGCGCCGCCAGTGCCAGCACCGCAAGCAAGGCGGGCATACCCGGCCTGCGGCGCGCGTTCGCGTTCTTCTGTTCCATGGCGCGGGTGCACCTCCTTGTTTATGGCACTACGGCAAACTTGTTTATGATGGAATTCTCGCCGCCCAGCCACGTTTTGCTGTTGGGGGCGTTGGTAAAGGTCACGAGGTTTGGCCCATCGGCAGTGACGGTACAGTCCTGTGTATTATTAGATGTACAGTCATACCGCCACGACCAGTTGGTCAGCTCGGTTACAGTATACTTGCCCGCGGGCAGATATGCAATGGTCGTTTGGCCGGCGCCGGCAACCGAAACGGTCACATTCACATCCTTGGTATTGGGGTCGTCGGCCTTGCCTTGAACGCGGAACAAAAACGTTTCGTTTGTGCCGATGGTGGTGTCGGCAGCGGCCTCCTTGTTGATGGTCAGGGTGATGGGCTTGAACACAGCGTAATAGATCGCGTCACGGATCAAATAGCCGCTTTCATTCTTACCAATCGTAACTTCATGCGTTGTGGGGTCGACCCATGTAATCGGGACAGGCTTCAGATCGCCCAGGCTACCGTCCTCTCTCTCGCGCTGGTATTCCCAGTGGTCAAACCGATAACCAGCCGCAGGTGTCGGCACTGAGGTTGCATTGCCGGCCGTACCGTGCGCGCTGGTGCTGAACTGGCTGGGCGTAACATAGCAGCCCTGCACCGTAATGCCGACTTCATCCCCTATTTTGGCGCGGAACTCCACCTCAACAGGCGCATCCACATACCAGAAAGTAACCACGTTTTTGGCCGGGGCTTCGGTGATTGTGAGGGACTTTTTCAAAAGGTCCGGGTTTTCGCGGCTGCCATCGACCCAATAGCCGTTCTCATACGCTTTCGACTGCCAGGTTTCGGCCGCCGATCCCTTATAAGGCCCGCCCGCATCCGCCGTGATCGTTGTGCCGTAGATCGCCTCGCCGGTCTCGGTGGAAGCTTCCTTATCGCCAAACAGCCATTCGCCCTCTGGATTCTCTGCAGTCAGAATTTTGTGCTGGATCGTGTAACTGTAGTTCTCAAGCTTATAGTAAAAGCGCAGCACGAGGATCTTGCCGTTTTCCAACTGACCGCTGGCCGTTCGGCCGTCTGGACCACTTGCCCCGTACGGTGTGCCGGTGTAAATTCCGGTAAAGCTCTTTTCGTCCGCAGACTTGTTGCCGACCCAGTTGGCATTATTGTCTTCCGGCAGGATGATCTCGCCGGCGGTATTCACCCAAACCTGATTTGCGTCAAAGGCATGGCCCACCTCATCGGCTGCGTCAGCCGATCGGATGATCGTCTCTCCCGCTTCGCCGGTGCCGAACTCCTGCAAAACCTGTGTCCACTTCCCGTTGGGCTGCTCGACCAGGTGCTCCACAAAGAACATGGGGTCATTGCTCTTGGTATAGTAGAACGTGATCAGGTTTTTGCTGGCATCCTGCGCGCTCAGCACCAGGCGTTTCTGGTACTGATCCGGGATATAGCCCGCAATGTACTTGAACCGGTCGGTGGTGACGGCCTCGTGCGTTGTTTTCGTGTCCGGGGCGATCGTTATCGTACCAGTTCCGCCTTCGCCAACATTCTCAAACACGTTGTCCCCGGTATCCTTGTTGATATACTGGATCGTATACGTGATGCCATTCAGGTAAACATAGTAGAACGTATACTCCAGCTCGTAGCCGATTTTGTTGCCTTCGCTGTCCTTTACAGGAATGACAGTTGTGTCAGGATCAGTCTGCACCTCTGTGAACATGATCGTATGGTTCGAGAGCAGCGGGTAGTGGTTATGGCAGTAATCCGTACCGGTAGAGTTTTTGGGATCATCCTTCGCCCACAGCTCTGGCAGCGCTTTGGCCGTAAAGGTTTTGGAACGGCCGTCCTGCAGCTGACCAGTGGTGTCATCCGCGATCTGCTTGGTATCATTGTAATCCAGCTTATAGTAATTTCCATCCGCGAACAGGATCGCGCCTTCGGTTGCACTGTTAACCCGTGTCGTTTCGACCAGTTTATAATGGATGGTGTATTTGACCATTCGGGTGCTCTGCCACTCGGCATATACGTTCAGGTCTTCGGTGACCGGCATATTGTTGGGCAGGAACGCCGTTGGCTCCCCTGTCACGGAATCGATATAAAACCAGCCGACAAAGGTATACCCCTCGCGGGTCATGGTGGTGGCGTAGTTTACCACATTGCCGTGCTCCACCTTGACAGGGTTCGCATATGCGTGCTCGTCGATTACGGCGCCATCAGCGATTTTCTCACCACCGATCATCTTGGTGTAGGTCTCGTAGAATGTGACGGTACGGGTCACCTTTTCCCAATAGGCATACAGCGAAAGGTCAGCGTCGTCCATTGTGAGCGTGTCCCATTCCACCGGGATATAGGCATCCGGCGAAAGCGACCAGCCTTTGAATTCATAAACGCCCTTTTCGTACACAGAGGGGTAATAGTTGGCTTCCATCACTTCTTTGGTCAGCGTGTCCTTATAAGCGCTGATGGACTGGCCGTAGACGAGCGTTTGTGCTGCACCGGCGATTTCTGTGCCCAGATTAAAGAATGTGAGCTGGTGTTCGTTCCGCTGGTAATAGAAGTAGGAGTTTTGGGTAGATTCATTCGCTTCCGTTGGAGAATCCGGGATCCGAATACCATTTTCGATTCTATTATAGTTTTGATTAACCTCCTTATCTTTCAGCTTCATTCCGTAAATCTGCATCTCTTTGATCTGTGTCCAGCCGTTGTATACCATCTTATATGTGACGGTGGGCTGGCGTACATATCCCACTTCATCCCTTGTAACATCAGGTTTTTCGTTCGGCAGTGCAGAATAATACAGGTGAAAATACTGGTCGTTCAAAGCTACTGCACACCACCAAGCTACAAACTGAGTGGCATCCGGATCAGCCGGGTCGACAATAATTTCCGGTGATACAGTGCTGTATACCTTGATCGTCGCATTGTTCCCATTTTTTGTACGGAATGCGCTGCCGTCCACCGGCGCCCATTCCGGGGTCGAATAGCCGCCGGTCGTCTGCACAACGCCTGCCGGCCAGCGTCCCGTAATGTCCTGATTGTACCGTACATCCGGAAGGATCAGATATTGATACAATTCTCCATCAATTATTTCTGATCCGAGGGTATAATAGCCATGATCATTCTGTACCGTGGGAACAGTAGAGCCAACATGACCATCAGCCTTACCATCATCTTCTCCCCAGCCAGCCTTTTTCGGAACTGTAGCATCCGTAGTGTTCGTTGCCACCAAAACATCTCCACTTGGAGTAATCTGCTTTTGGGAGAAATTGAGGGCATTGCCTGTATCCTTCTTTATATTCCAACCAGCTGCATAAGTAGAACTTGTCCCGCCATATTGATTCAAATAGTATGTACCCTTCCTGATGAGCCAATAAGAGCCATACCATTCTACCGTAACCGTATCTTTCGTTTCGGTAAACTCAGCGGTAGCTTTTCCTATTGTCAGGTACTTTGTAGTCTCACTTTGTGTATATGTGACATAATACTCATTATCCTTTACATGCTCAAATTTCAGCATACACGGCGACTCATCGCTGGGTTTACCATTCAACTGCAAACTACCGGTATGGCCAGCTGCAGAGTCAGCTGTTACCACACTAGCAACAGTTGAATTAACAAACCACACAACATATTCTCCGTCTGGCAGATTATCGGTGATGTTTTTGTATGTTGTGTATCCTGATCTGGCATAATAAAATTTCAGGTTATAGGTATTCCGGTCGTAGTAAACATTCAGCACGGTCGAGCCGTCGCCGTTTACCACCACCGGCCCCGGACCAAGAGCAAGGTCTGAACTGTAATGGAAATATTCGTATTCATACCGCGCAGGGATCTTACTCCATTTGCCTTTTGCCGGAACAGCCGTCTGCACCACAGTCTGCGCAAAGTCCTGGTTTTCAATTTTGAAATCACTTGCATTTGGATCAAACGTAACCGTATCGCCGGCCTTCGCGCCTACAGTCTTGGTGCCCCAGTAGCTGTAATTATCGTCGTTGGCGTTCTGCTTCCAGTAAACAATGCTGTACTGCACAGAATTTGCCGTCCATTGGGCTTTCAGGGTCACGTCAAACGGGGGCATTTCCATGTTTTCCTTAGCCTGCAGGGCCGCGGCCAATTCCTTGGCCGCGGCAAGGCAGGTTCTGTCTGTGCGGCCCCCGGCCGCGGAAAAGCAGCCGCCCCGGTAGGTGCTGTCATCGGCCATATCCGTATCTTTCACATCCGTGCCGTTGTAGGTGGCCGAAACGACCTCCCAGCCGTTAAACGTATAACCGGCGCGGGTGGGGGTATTGACGGTAATGCCGGTCTGGAAGCGGGCATAGATCGGCGTAACGCCGTAGCCGCCGTCCAACTGGAAGTTGATCAGGTGGTATTCGCGGTCGTAATAGATGTCCAGGACCGTGGAGTTATCGGCGGCAACCGTAGCGTCATCGTATTCCAGCATGGAATAACCCTCGCGCTTCAGCGCATCGGTTTTGGTGACCGCTGTGCCCACGCGGGCATCGTGCTCGCGCGAATCGCCAAACGAATAAAAATCGTCGTAGATGTTCTGCAAATAGCTGTTCACGCGGTATTTGCCCATGCTGGGCATATAGATCACGTAGTATACCGCATTCGCTGCAATGTTCGTCGCGTTGACCGTGATGCTGGTTGCCGAAGTGGGAGATTCACCAGCCTCAAAACTGCCGTCCGCCTGCAGTTTGAACCAATGATTCTCCGCGTCATGCCAGTCACCCTCCGCCGCCAAATACGGGTCGTAGCCGGTACGGATGGGGCTGGAAACCGTGGCGGTGTAACTGGTGCCCTTGGCAAGGGTCGCCACATACTCGCTGGCCACCGAACCGTTCATGTTAGGCCCCTCGTTGAAATACAGGTATTTGATGGTAACGGTGTAGGTGGTCAGATCCGGGTCATCGGCCAGGGGCATCACGCCGGCGCCCTCGCCCTCGGCGCCCAGAAGCTGTACCGACAGGCCCGTGCTGCCGCGGGCGGCG
>CAMFSB010000068.1 GCA_945982465.1 uncultured Faecalibacterium sp.
CTTGCACTTTGCCAAGGCCTCCGCAGCTTAAATGCTGCGGTGGCCTTTTTCGGCTGCCCGCAGGCCGGGTGCGGGCCCCTGCCGGAGAAAACGAGGTGATCCAGATGAAACGGCCGTCCTTGAAGCGGCAGCTGGTGCTGCTGTTTTTGGGCATCATGCTCCCGCTCAGCCTTGTGCTGGGGCTGTTGCTGGGCAGTGCTGCCGAATACAGCCGCGAGCGCCTGGCCACCACCATGTCCGGCAGCCTGCAATCCTTTGGCGTCACGCTGGAAAAACAGATGTCGGCGGCCGAAAAATACCTGACGGAACTGTCGCTCACCAGCACAGAGCTGCGCGGCCTGAGCGAGCAGAACAACCGCACCCGGGCGTATCTCACGCTTTGCGGCATCGCGCAGGGATTTCCGGCGCTGCTGTCGGCCAACGAAACGCTGATGGGGTTGATCCTGTACGACAACGTCCACAACCTGTACATCGGCGAATACGGCAGCGTGTACGGCACACCGGAGCAGCAGCTGGAGCAAAAGCTGGCGCTGGAACAGCGCATGACCCGCCTGGGCGTGAGCCTGAACATCAACACCGGCGGCTGGTACATCGAAACGGTGGCCGGGCGACTGTATTTGCTGCGCAGCGTGGTCAGCCATAAATCGGTACTGACCGTAGCCATCGACGTGCGGCTGGTGTTTGAGGAACTGCTGCACGACTACGGGCTGGAGGGCGACGCGCTGCTTTGTGATGAGGCCGGGGAACTGCTGGCCGGCAATGTGTCGCCGGAGCTGCTGGGCTCGGTGCGCTGGCGGGCCGAGGGCTACGGCACGGTGCAGATGGACGGTGTGGAGCAGCTGGTGATCCAGCGCAGCGTCAGCACCATGCAGCTGTATTACTTTTTGCCCTATGCGCGGCAGACGGTGGCGGTCAGCAGCTACGAGATCCTGCTGGTCTGCGCCTCGCTGTTCGTGGTGGGCGCCATCCCGTTTTTGCTGTTCTACCTGCGGCACGAGGTGCTGCGGCCCATGGGCCGCCTGGTGCAGACCATGCAGCGCATCAGCAGCGGCGATCTTTCAGCCCGGCCGGAGCAGGACCTGCGCAACGAGGAGTTCACCCAGGTGAACGAGACGTTCAACCGCATGATCGACCAGATCACCCAGCTCAAGATCGACCGCTACGAAAAAGAGCTGGAAGCGCGCCAGAACGAGATGACCGCTCTCAAGCTGCAGATCCGGCCGCATTTTGTGCTCAACTGCCTGAAAAGCGTGTACGGCATGGTGCAGACCGGCTCCCGCGAGGACGCCCAAAAGCTGATCCTGCTGCTGAGCCGGTATCTGCGCTACATTCTTTCGTTCACGCTGGACACCATCTCCCTGCACGATGAGGTGGAGCAGTGCCGCAACTACGCGGAACTGTGTGGCATCGGCCAGCCCGACCCGGTGGAGCTGAGCTGTTCCATCAACCCGGAGCTGGAGGATCTGCCGCTGCCGCAGGTATCGCTGCTGACGCTGGTGGAAAACAGCATCAAGCACGGCAAGGTCATCGGCCGGCCGCTGCGGCTGACCATTACGGCAAAGCTGCTGTGCGCAGAGGGCGAGCGCATTGCCAACCTGACGGTTGCCGATAACGGCAGCGGCTTCAGCGAGCAGGACCTGCAGCAGCTCAACAGCGCCCTGCCCCAGCAGGAGCAGGGCCGCCATGTGGGGCTGCACAATGTGGTGCGGCGGCTGCAGCTGATGTACGGCAGCGAAACGGCCATCGCCTTTGCCAACCGGAACGGCGGCGCGCGCATCGAGCTGTTCCTGCCGCTGAAAACGGCGCCGGAGAAAAAGGAGGAAGCGGAATGAAGCTGTTGATCGTGGACGACCAGATCAGCGTGGCGCAGGGCCTGCTGCGCTGCACCGACTGGGCCGGGGAGGGCTTCGATTGCGTGGAGACCGCGTATAATGTGATCGACGCCAAAACCAGCCTGCTGCGGCGCGAAGCGCAGGTGATGCTGTGCGACATCGAAATGCCGGTGGAAAGCGGGCTGGACCTGCTGAAATGGGCGCGCGAAAACCAGATGCGCACCCGCTGCATCTTCCTCACGGCCCACGCCGAGTTCCGCTATGCCCAGGAGGCGGTGCGGCTGGGCGGCTTTGACTACATCATGCAGCCGGCCCCCTACGCGCAGGTGATCGAAACGGTGCGCCGCGCCGTGCAGGATGTGCACATGGAATATGCCGCCCAGGAACTGCAGGACCGGGGCGCCCTGTTTGACGGCCAGCAAAAGGTGATCGCGGATAACCTGCTGCGCGGCTGCCTGGCCGGCACCGCCACCGAGCGCGACCTCGAAGCCTTCGACGCGCTGGGGCTGCACCCCAAGCGGGACCGGGCCTGCTGGCTGTGCCTGCTGCAGCCGCTGCGCTGGAACAGCGGCGCCCAGCCGTGGAGCCCTGCGCTGCTGAGCACGGCGGTGGATAACATGTGCGGCGAGATCTTTGCGCCGCTGAACGTGTTTTCGCGGTGCCTGCCCATGCCGCACGAACAGGGCATCGCCCTCATTCTGCAAAGCCTTGCGGACGAGCTGCTGGCTACCGATACCCTGACCGGCCGGCTGACCTACCTGCAAAGCGCCTGCACCCAGTACCTGCATCTGGAAACCGCCCTGTATCTGGCCGGGCCGGAGCCGTTTGCCCAGGCGGCCGGTATGTGGAAACGCCTGACGGAACAGTGCCGCGAAAACGTGGCGCTGAAAAGCGGGATCTTCCGGGCCAGCCAGCAGGAGCCGGACTCGCTGGAAACTTTCCGCTTTGCACAGATCGCGGGCTGGCGGCGGCTGATCCGCGACGGCTACGCCTCCGCTGTGGAAAAGGAAGCCTGCCGGCTTCTGGATCAGATGGTGGCCGCCGACCAACTGAGCCGCACTGCACTGCGGGCGTTTTACCAGCAGTTCATGGAGATGGTGCTTTCACTGCAGGAGGATAGCCCCGAACTGGTGCAGCAGGCCCTGCGGGACCCCGCCGTGCGGGAACTGCTGCATAACGATGTGCATACGGTGGACGACGCGAAAAGCCTGCTGCATGCGCTGGCCTGCGCGTGGGAAAACGGCACCGAAGCCAAAGGCCAGAACATCGCGGAGATGATCTGCCGCTATATTGCCGAGCATCTGGAAAACGAGCTGCGCCGCGACGAGCTGGCCGAAGCCGTCCACCTGAACCCGGATTACATGGCGCGGCTGTTCAAAAAGGAAACGGGTGTCAACCTGAAAGACTACATCATCCAGCAGAAAATGCAGGAGGCCCGCAGCCTGCTGCACACCACCAACCTGCCGGTCAGCCTGATCGCGGCCAAGGTGGGGTACAGCAACTTCGCGCATTTTTCGGCTTCCTATAAAAAGATGTATAACCGCAGCCCGCAGGAGGAGCGATCGAACCAATGAAAGACAGACGCAAAGCCGTGCTGACCCGCCGGCAGGTCTGCCGGGGTCTGCTGGCCGGGCCAGCAGCAGCGCTGCTGCTGGGTGGCTGCTCCGCAGCCACCCAGCCTGAGCTGTTCGCCCCGGATCCGGAGGATACCCAAACGCCGACCGTGAGGCGGCAGAGGCCGGGCCGGGCGGACGAGGCAGCCTGCCGGCGTATTTCGCAAAAGCTCAGTGAGCTGACGCGCAGCCAGTGCGGCTTCGCTGTGCAGCTGATCCAGACGCCCCGCGCCCAGTACGAAAACACCCAGTGGCAGCAATTGAAAAACGGCGGCACCGCCGATGTGTTCTACCTGCCGGCCCAGTACGGGCTGTATGGCTATATCTACGAAAACGGCATCTACCCCCTCAGCGCCCTGCTGGCCGACCGGCCGGCGCTGTACGAGGCGTTTCCGGAGCAGCTTTGGCGCAGCCGGGAATTCGGCCGCGTGGCGTACGGCGTGCCCGCGCGGGAGACCGACTGCTACCGCCTGGTCTTTCTGGCCCGCACCGACCTGTTGGCGGAGCTGGGGGCCGGCCCGGCGCAGATCACCGGGCTGGACAGCCTGCACACGCTGCTGGTGCAGGCGCGCCAGCGTTACCCGGATGTGATCCCCGTGGTGCCGCAGTGCGGCCGCACCCTGCCGCCGATGGAGCTGGACCCGCTGAACGACGGGGTCGGCGTGCTGCCGGGGCCGGCTGGCACAACGGTGGTCAACTGGTACGCCAGCGAGGAATACCGCGCCCTGTGCAGCCGCATGTACGGCTGGGCGCAGGAGGGGCTGGTGATGAAAAACGGCTGCCTGCGCCCGGAGGAAGCCGTGGACCTGCTGAATGTGTGCGGCGGGCTGGGATGGTTCGCCCGGCTTGGGGCGGACCAGGCCGTGCCGGCCGGCTTTACGGCCCTGCCGCTGGGGCCGATGCTGCAAAACAACAGCGGCCTGGCCGACAGCTGGGTGCTGCCGGCCTACACCAGCGCCAAGCAGCAGGCGCTGCAGCTTTTGGAGCTGCTGTACACCGACGAAACGGCGGCCCGCCTGTTCGCGTACGGCGAGCAGGGGGTGGACGACCAGCCCGGCGGCGAAAGCCTGTGGAGCAACGACTGCGTGAGCATGGCCTGCCTGCACCCCGGCCGCGCGCTGGAGCTGCCGGAGGATCTCCGGGTGTCGCCCGCCTACGGGCTGCCGCTCAACGTGATCGGTTACCAGCCCCAGATCTCCGCCTGCGCCGCCGTGCAGCGGCAGTACCACGATGCGCTGATGTGCGGCTGCCTGAACCCGGAGGAGGCCCTGCCGCTGTTTTTGCAGGACCTGGACGAAGCGGGGATTCACGATGTGATCGAGGTCAAACAGCGCAGGATTGACGCCAACCTGTAACCAAAACGGCTGCGCAAAAAACAGCGCGGCCCATACAGCGCCCGGCGAAAGAGAAAGCCGGGCGCTCTTTTGTTTTTCCGACCAGCGTTGGCCTGCCGGGTCGGAAAAACAAAAGAAAAGTCGGAAAAGTGATAATGCGGCGAAAGCTGATTTTACAAAACGTCCATTTTTGAAAAGTGCTCTTCGGATTTTTGGTAGCTGCAAGTAAAACGTTTGAGTAAACTGGAGCCAACGAAGCGGATGGAGCCAACACGGGTTCCCCGCATACCACGAACTGAGAAAAGTGAAGGAGAACGAACCATGAAAAAGATCGATCGACGCAGCTTTCTGAAGGCCATGGGCGCTTCCACCGTGGCGCTGGGCCTGGCCGCATGCGGCGGCTCTTCCAGCTCTTCCAGCACTGCCGCTGGCAGCACCGCCGGCGGTTCCGTCAGCGCGGACGGCCCCAAGTACGGCGGCAACCTGCGCTATGCTTACGGCAACGCCATCGCCACCCCCGGCTATGCTCCGCTGTCTGCTGCCAACGCCCATCTGCCCTACCTGACCCTGGCCTACGAGAACCTGCTGACCTACACCGACGAAGGCGATCTGGTGGGCAAGCTGGCTACCGATTGGGTGGTTGATGCCGAAGAGGCCAGCATCACCTGGACCCTGCGCGAGGGCGTGCAGTTCGCCGACGGCGAGCCGTTCAACGCCGCGGCTGTCAAGACCAACATCGAAGAGTACCAGGCCAACAACCGCACTGAGGTGGCCAACATCGCTTCCTGCGAAGTGATCGACGACACCCACATCAAGATGAACCTGGCCACCTACAACTCCTCCACGCTGGAGTCTGTCGGCTACTTCGTGTTCTACATGAGCCCGAAGGCTCTCGAAAACAACCATGCCGCTCTGGAGAATGCCACCTGCGGCACCGGCCCCTTCCAGCTGAGCGAGTTCGAGAACAACGCCTACGCTGTGTACACCAGGAACGAGAACTACTGGCAGGAGGGCAAGCCCTATCTGGACAGCGTTGAGCTGGTCTTCATCACCGAGGAGACTACGATGCAGACCGCGTTCCGCGCCGGCGAGTATCATGTGTGCAGTGCCGGCAACTTCAACCCCACCATCATCCAGGAGCTGCGTGCAGACGGCATCTACAATGAAACTGTCAACCACAACGGCATGGGCGTGGGCACCCTGGGCCTGATCCCCAACAGCAAGGTGGATTCTCCCTGGGCTGACGTCAAGGTTCGCCGCGCCATGTGCTACGCCATCGACACCGACGCGCTGAACGCCGCTTTCATGCTGGGCACCGGCACCATCGTGGACGAGTGGGCCACCCCGGGCGCCATCACCTACAACAACGACATCAACCACATGAAGTATGACCCCGAGCGCGCCAAGGCCCTGCTGGCCGAGGCCGGCTACGCCGATGGTTTCGACACCGAGATCATGGTCGTCAGCTTCCTGTCGGATATGTTCACCGCGATCTCCAATATGCTGGCTGAAGTGGGCATCCGCTGCAAGATCAACATGGTGGACAGCGCTACCCAGAACCAGGCCTACATGGACGGCACCTGGGTCGGCCTGATGCCCCACTGGACCACCGTTTCGCCCGACCTGGGCCTGTACATGGGCCGCCATCTGGACTACAACGGCGCTTACTACGCCAAGGGCATCCAGCATCCCGACTACGAGATGGGCCTGCTGGAGCAGATCCGTTCCTGCACCGATCTGGACGAGAAGCACAAGCTGGAGCATGAGCTGCAGAAGGCCATCTACGACGCCGAGGAAGGCAGCATCCTGTTCGGCCGCCCGCTGTTTGTCAACAGCAGCGTGTTCTTCATGCAGCCGGAAGTGCAGGGCCTGAAGATCGCCGAGAGCTTCGCCGCCGACTGGGATTGCTCTGGCGCCTGGCTGGACGTCTGATTCTCCGGGCCGGTTTGCCGGCCGTAATCGCGACACACTGACATTTTTCTCTTTCCTTTTCCCGGCCCTGCGGCGGTAAGCCGCCGCAGGGCAAGCGGGAAACATCATGCGGTACCGATCCGAACCCCGGATTCCGGCGCGTTTCGGCGCGCCGGATTTTTTTAGGCGATCCTCCCCCGGCCACAAGCGCCCTGCCCCTCCGCGGCAGGGCCGGCTGTGCAAATCTTATGGAATGGAGTGAGAAGATTTGAGTTCCAATACCTTGAAAATGATCGGCAAACGCTTCGTCCAGTCCTGCATCACCATCGTACTGGTCACCCTGTTTGTCTTTATTTTGATCCAGCTGGTGCCCGGTAACCCGGTGGCCAACTACCTGGGCCCCACGGCTTCGCAGGAGCAGATCGACGCCATGACCCATGAATACGGCTTCGACCGCCCGGCCATCGTCCAGTACCTCGATTGGATCACCGGCCTGTTCCGCGGTACGATGGGCAAATCGGTCAGCTACCAGAGCGAGATTGCCGACATCATCATCCCCCGCCTGAAAGTGACCCTGAGCATGGTGGTTCCGGCCTTCATTATCGGCACGCTGTCCGGCATTCTGCTGGGCGTGATCGCCGCCCTGAACCGTGGCAAGCCCATCGATACCGCCGTCTGCTTCTTCGCCAACGTGTTCGTTTCCATGCCCATGTTCTGGATGGGTATGATGGGTATGCTGGTGCTGGGCCTGAAGCTGCGCGTGCTGCCTACCTCCGGCTACGTCCCCTTTGACCGCAACGCTTACGAATGGTTCCGGCACATGATCATGCCCATCCTCATTCAGGCGCTGGGCGTCAATGCAGGCTTTGTCCGTCTGACCCGTTCCTCCATGCTGGAGGTCATCCGGCAGGACTACGTCACCACCGCCCGCGCCAAGGGCGTTAAAAAGCGCGACGTGATCTTCAAGCATCAGCTGCGCAACTCCCTCATCCCCATCGTCACCGTCATGGGCAGCCGCCTGGGCACCATGGTGGGCAGCACGGTCCTGTTCGAAAGCCTGTTCGGCATCCCGGGTTTGGGCAGCGTGATGATGAACGGCATCAGCAACCGCGACTTTATGCTGGTGGCCAACGGCGTGCTGATCATCTCGATCTTCGTCGCCATCTGCAACCTGGTCGTTGACATCCTGTACCGCGTCATAGACCCCCGAACCCGTAAACGACCAACACTCAA
>CAMFSB010000069.1 GCA_945982465.1 uncultured Faecalibacterium sp.
CGGCCCAACGGCGTGCGCAACGCCCGCTTTTACGCGGCAGACGCCACCGAGTGGATCCGCGAGGCGGCGGCCGGCGGCCTGCATGTGGACGTGGTGTTCATGGATCCCCCGCGGGAGGGCTCGACGCCGCAGTTCATCGAAAGCGTGGCCCGGCTGGTGCCGCGCACGGTGGTGTACATCAGCTGCGGGCCCGAAAGCCTGGCGCGAGACCTGGCGCTGTTCACGCAACGGGGCTACAAGGCCTCGTATTTTGCCCCGGTGGATCTGTTCCCGCAGACAAATCATGTGGAGACGGTTGTCTTGCTTTCCAAGGGCGAGATCGACTCGAAAAAGGTTCGGGTTGAGTTCTCTTTGGAAGAAATGGATATGTCTGAATTTCAAGATGGGGCAACCTATCCGCAGATCAAGGAGTATGTGTTGGAGCATACCGGACTGAAAGTTTCCAATCTTTATATCTCACAGGTCAAACGGAAATGTGGGATTGAGGTCGGTAAAAACTATAATCTGCCGAAATCCGAGGATTCCAGACAGCCCCAGTGTCCGCCGGAAAAAGAGAAAGCAATCCGAGAAGCATTCAAATATTTTGGGATGATCTAACATCCCGCAGAATGGAGGTTTCTTATTGCAGACTTCATAGAGGAATACGAGAAAATTGATCTGCCTCATCCTGCCGAGTAAGATTCGGCACCAAACAATCTATATAATAATAGGAAATAATAGGAAAAGGTTGTGTTTACCCATGAATAAAAACCCTGAAACCCTGAAAATGATTCAGGAGCTGTCCGATGCCATCGGGCCTTCCGGATTTGAAGATGAGGCAGTAAATACTGCCCGGAAATATGTGGAAGATATTGCCCGTGTGGAGGAAGACTGCTTAAGAAACCTTTATATGTACCGCAACACCAACACAGGAGACAAGCCTGTGTTCATGCTGGATGCCCACAGCGATGAAGTGGGCTTTATGGTTCATTCCATCAAACCAAACGGAACCCTTCGTTTTGTAGAATTAGGTGGCTGGAATACCAATTCTCTGCCCTCCTCCAAGGTTCTGGTAAGAAACCGCGACGGTGCCTATATTCCCGGTGTGATCGCAGCAAAACCGCCTCATTTTATGTCCGCTGCGGAGCGTAACGGCGGGAACAATATTTCGATTCAGAATCTGGTGATTGATATCGGCGCAGTAAGTGATCAAGATGCCATTGAAAACTTTGGCATCCGTATCGGTGAACCCATCATCTCCGATGTCAAATTCGAATATGATGAAGCACACGATATCATGATCGGAAAAGGCTTTGACTGTCGTATCGGCTGTGCTGCCCTTCTGGAAACCATGCGTCGTTTGGCCAATGAGCAGCTGAACGTGGATCTGGTAGGTGTTCTCTCTTCCCAGGAAGAAGTGGGAGAACGAGGTGTCCACGTGGCAGTCAATAAAGTGAAACCGCAGATTGCCCTTTGTTTTGAAGGATGCCCGGCTGATGACACCTTCACCGAGCCCTATGCCATTCAGACTGCACTGAAGAAAGGCCCCATGATTCGTTTTCTGGACAGATCCGTGATCTGCTCCCCCAGATACCAGCGCTATACCCTGGATCTGGCTGAGAAAAATCATCTGGCCATCCAGTCCTCCGTTCGGGAAGGCGGCGGAAATAATGGTGCTATTATCAATACTTCCATGGATGGTATTCCGGTAATCGTGGTAGGTGTTCCCGTCCGTTATATTCATACCCATTACGGCATCAGTTCTTACTATGATTTTGAGGCTACCGTTCAGCTTGCTATGGCAGTGGTCAAATCCATGACAAAAGAAATCATCGAATCGTTCTAAGCCCAAAAAAGAACATTACCCATTTAACATGATGGGCGGTGGTTGGGAACAGTTTACGCCGAGCCTTGAAGACCTTCCACTAAAAGGAGATACCGTTGTAGGCAACGATGTTTGGATTGGACAAAATGTGACTGTAATGCCTGGTGTTCATATTGGAGATGGCGCAATTATAGCAGCCAATTCTGTTGTCACAAAAGATATTCCCGCATATAGCATTGCTGGTGGAAACCCGTGCAGGGTGAAATCCAAGCGTTTTGATGAAGATTTGATTGCATATCTGCTTGACCTAAAATGGTGGGATTGGGACGCAGATAGAATATTTAGAAACATGGATGCACTGTGCAGTGGGGATTTACAGAAAATCAAGCATATATCAGACTTATAAATTCCAGTTTGTCGGGGCAACACACAGATGTGCTGAACCATCCAAATAACGAAGCACACCAGCCCGCAGGTTGGTGTGTTTTGCTATTTGGGTGGCTTGCGGGGAGCCATTCTGGCGGGGGGCACCCCCTTGAAGAAGCCGTCGGCAGACCTCAGAAGTTTTGATGCGTAGTGTCAAAACGGGCTTTGAGCCCTTCTGCCATTTCCAGCAGGAATGTTTCCTCTCATCTGAAAAAAATCCAACTCTATCCCCGCAAAAATTCTTCGGGTCAATGGATAAAAACCATTCACTTTAAGTTTCCGATGTATTATAATGACAGCAACGAAGCGGACTGTGATGTGTGCTTTGACATGGAAGGATATTTCCTACCAAAACGAGGCACAGATGAAACGATCGCTCTGCTCTCCCGCCGGGAGCCGGCGGGCTGAACCCGTGCGGCAAAGGCCGCAAAGGAGGTGCGAACCATCCTACGATATAAAAAGCACCGGCCGCAGCGAATGCTGCGGCCGGTGCTTTGCGTGCCGGGGCCTGCCGCCCCGGTCAGTCGTTTTCGCCGGTGCTGGCGCCAATGCGCTGGGAGGCGATGCGCTTCATCGGCCGGATCGACGCCAGGCACACCAGAATGGTCAGCACGTCCGCCGCGGGCTGGGCAAAGCAGATGCCGTTCACGCCGAACAGCCGGGGCAGCACCAGGATGAACGGCACATAGAACAGCCCCCTGGCGGATCATGGACAAAAACAGCCCGTACCGCGCCTCGCCGATGGTCTGGAACGTGATGGTCATCATATAGCACAGCCCGAACGCCGGGTACAGCGCGAGCTGCGAAGTCAGCAGCCAGCGGCCGTAGTCCGCAATCAGCGGGTTATCGTTGAACAGCAGGATCAGCGGCCGGGCCAGCAGGATATAGGCGGCCGCTACCAGCACGGTCAGCAGCAGAGAGCCTTGCAGGGCAAAGCGCACCGACTGGTGGAAGCGCTCTTCCTTTTTGGCGCCGAACGCATAGGACGCCACGGGCTGGTAGCCCTGCATAAAGCCCATGACCACATAACAGCCGATCAGGATCAGGCGCTGCACCACGCCGTAGGCGGCAATGATCTCGTCCGCGTTGGGCAGCGGGGCGGCCGCGATGTTGGTCAGCGAGGACGCCACGGACAGGCAGATCTGGATGACGGCGGTGGGAATGCCGATCATGGCCACCGTGCGGATCAGCACCCAGCTGGGGCGGCACGGTGACGCCGACGGCCGTCAGCGCGATAGCGGAATTCAGCATCCCGATGTAGGCGGTGTCCACAATGTTGTACGCCGCCTTGGCCAGCAGCGCCAGCTTTACAATGGCCCGGCGGGCGGCATTTCGCCGAGAATACGTGTGGAAGAATGCGCGTGATCTGACATGACAGAATTAGCTCCTTTCGATGACGCCATACAGTAAAATGTTCAGCGCCTTGCGGCAGCGCTCGTCGCGCTGCTCGAATTCGGCGGCGCACAGAGGTGCGGCCTGGTATTTGGCGTTGATGAAATCCTGAAATTCCCGGAAAGTCTCCACCACCTCGTCGATCGTGACGTGCGGCCGCAGCGGAAACGGGCGCAGCAGCCGGGCCAGGGTCTCGGCGTTCAGCGCGTCAAACGCCTGCCGCCGTGCCTGGATCGGCCCGGCCAGGTGGGTCGGGGGCGAGATGACGGCCTCGCAGAAGTTGGTCAATGGTTTTGCGCAAGCATTGGCAGGCGGCCGGGCGCCCCGCGCCCGCAGCCCGCCCGCCTGCGCCCCGATGGCCCCGCCCTTGGGCGGGGAGTGAAAACGCCCCGCGCCCGCAGCCCGCCCGGCCGCTGCGGGCGCTTTTTATCTTAACGGAAAATTAATGCGGGCATTTTGACGTTAACGCACTTTTTATGGGGCAAATGTGATACTGGTGGCATCAATATGCCTACGCCGGCTGGGCAGGGATGGCCGGCGGGCGGCTCTCGGCCGGCGCAAAGACGCGGCGCGGGGCCGCCGCAGTCAGGAGGAACCTTATGAAATCGGTATTGCTGATCGGGCTGGGCCGTTTTGGCAAGCACATCGCCATCAAGCTGAACGACCTGAACCATCAGGTCCTGGCGGTCGACAACAACGAGGAACGGGTCAACGAAGCGCTCCCGTTCATCACCAACGGGCAGATCGGCGACAGCACCAACCGGGAATTTCTTTCCTCGCTGGGCATCCGCAACTTTGATACTTGCATCGTGGCGATCGGCGATAATTTCCAGAACTCGCTGGAGACCGCCTCGCTGCTCAAGGAGCTGGGGGCTAAAAAGGTGATCGCCCGGGCGGCTACGGGCGTGCAGGAAAAGTTTTTGCTGCGCAACGGCGCCGACGAGGTGGTCTACCCGGAAAAGCAGCTTGCCGCGTGGACGGCTATCCGCTGCACGTCGGAGCACATTCTGGATTACATCGAGCTGGACCGGGACTACTCCATTTTTGAGCTGGAGGTGCCGCTGAACTGGGGCGGCCGGACGGTCCTCCAGCTGGACATCCGCAAAAAATACGGCATCAACATTCTGGGCGTGCGGGAAAACGGCAAGCTGAATATGAACGTTACGCCCGACACGGTTCTGGACAGCCGCACCTCCATCCTGGTGCTGGGGCAGCAAAAAGCCATCCAGAAATGCTTCCGCATTTGACTGTGCCGCTGCGGAGGTGATGGGGATGAGAGAACTGCTGATCCTGGCCGCGACCGGCGGGATGTTTGCGTTCTGCGGCTTTTTAATGGATAAAATAGATTCCTTTCTCCGTGAGCAGCGGCGGCTGAAAGCGCGCCTGGCCCAGACTGGCCGCCCCGGAGCCGCCCCGCGCGCGAAAAGGGGATAAGCCCTCGCTTTGCGGCCCGGATGTTTCTGCGGCTGGATAAAATCCGCTTTGTGTGCTACAATGCGATGTGCGCATAAGGGGGAACGGACGGATGGAACACAGAGAAAAAGGAAAGCTGAAGATCTTTTTCAGCTATGCGGGCAGCATCGGCAAGACCCGCGCCATGCTGGAGGCGGCGCAGGCCGCGAAAGCGCAGGGCGTGGATGTGGTGGTGGGCTATCTGGCCCGCCATGCAGCCGCAGAGCTGCCCGCCCCGCCCGACGGCCTGGAACGGCTGCCCTGCACCCGGGCCGGGGGCCGGGAGGATTTTGACCCGGACCAGGCGCTGGCGCGCAGGCCGGAGCTGATTTTGGTGGACGAGTTGGCCCACACCAACGGCAGCGGCAGCCGCCACCGCCGGCGCTACCAGGACGTGGACGAACTGCTGAAAGCCGGCATCGACGTATACACCACCGTCAACGTGGGCAACATCGAAAGCCTGCACGACACGGTGGCATCCATCACCGGCATCACCACCTGGGACCGCATCCCCGATTCGGTGTTCGACAACGCGGATCAGGTGGAGCTGATCGACAGCGAGCCGCAGGAGCTGATCGGGCGGCTGCGCCAGACCGGCGCGGCGGAAGCCCGGTTCACCGTCGAGCAGCTCACCGCCCTGCGCGAGATCGCGCTGCGCCGCTGCGCCGACCGGGTCAAGCGCCTGGCCGAACGGCAGGAGGCCCCCGCCTTTCATACCGACGAGCACATCCTGGCCTGCCTTTCGTCGGCGCCGTCCAACGCGCGCATCATCCGCACAGCCGCCCGCATGGCCCGGGCGTTCAACAGCCAGTTCACGGCCCTGTTTGTGGAAACGCCGGATTTTTCGGTGGCCAGCGCCGAAAACAAAAAGCGCCTGCGCGACAACCGCAAGCTGCCCGAGCAGCTGCGCGCAACCGTCGAGCCCGTGTCCGGCGAGGACGTGCCCTACCAGATCGCTGAGTTTGCCCGCCTTTCCGGCGTGACCAAAATCGTGCTGGGGCGCGACGCGGCGGCCCGCCGCCACCCGTGGGGCAAGCCGGCGCTGACCGAGCAGCTGCTGGCCTATGTGCCCGAGATCGATATCCATATCATCCCGGATCAGAACACATCCCCCGCCTACCGCCCCAAAAAGGTCCGGGAGCACCGCGGCCGGCGGATCTTCCGCAACACGCTCAACAGCATCGCCATCCTGGCCGGGGCCACGGCGCTCAGCCTGGCGTTTTACCACATCGGCTTTACCAACGCCAACATCATCATGGTCTATATCCTGGGCGTGCTGCTCACCTCCATCGCCACCTCCCATCAGGTGTACAGCCTGATCTCGTCCATCGCCAGCGTGTTCGTGTTCAACTACCTGTTCACGGCGCCGCGCTTTACCCTCACCGCCTACGAAACCGGTTATCCGGTCACGTTCGTGGTCATGTTTCTCACCGCGTATATCACCGGCACATTTGCGATCCGCTATAAAAAACAGGCCGGGCAGGCGGCCAAGATCGCCTACCGCACCAAGATCCTGTTCGACACCGATCAGCTTCTGGCCCGGGCGAACGGGAAAAGCGAGATCATTCAGGCGGCCGCCCGGCAGATCATCAAGCTGCTGGACCGCAGCATTGTGATCTTTGAAAACGAGGGCGGGGCGCTGTCTGGCCCCCGGTGGTTCCAGGCAGGGGAGGCCCCCGCCCGGCCGCGTGATTTGGATAAAGAGTTGAAAACGGCGGAATGGGTGCTCAAAAACAACCATGCCGCCGGCGCCACCACCGATACGCTGTCCGACGCGGAATACCTGTACTTAGCCCTGCGCGTCAACGACCGGGTGTACGGCGTGGTGGGCATCGAAGCCAAAAACGACCCGCTGGACGCCTTTGAGCACAGCACGCTGCTGTCCATTCTGGGCGAATGCGCGCTGGTGCTGGAAAACGAAAAGAACGCCCGCGAAAAAGAGGCGGCGGCCGTGCTGGCAGAGAGCGAGCAGCTGCGGGCCAACCTGCTGCGCACCATCTCCCACGACCTGCGCACGCCGCTTACCTCCATCTCGGGCAACGCCAGCAATCTGATGAACAACAGCGCCGGCTTTGACGAAGCCACCAAACAGCAGATCTACTCCGATATTTACGAGGATGCCATGTGGCTGATCGACCTGGTGGAAAACCTGCTGTACGCCACCCGGATCGAGGAGGGCCGCATGACGCTCAATACCTCCACCGAACTGCTGGGCGATCTGGTGGAGGAGGCACTGCACCACATCAGCCGCAAAACCGGCCGCCACCCGCTGACCTGCCACTGCGCCGACGAGCTGCTGCTGGTCAAAGCGGACGCCCGGCTGGTGGTGCAGGTCATCGTTAACATCATCGACAACGCCATCAAGTACACCCCGCCCGGGACGGCCATCGCGGTCACGGCCGGGCGGCAGGGGCGGTACGCCGAAGTGCGGATCGCCGACACGGGGGCCGGCATCCCGGACGGTGAAAAGGAAAAGATCTTCGATAAATTTTACTGCGGCACAAACAAGATCGCGGATAACCGCCGCGGCCTGGGGCTGGGGCTATATCTGTGCAAGGTGATTGTGGACGCGCACGGCGGCACGATCCGCATCACGGATAACCAGCCCCACGGGGCGGTGTTCTGCTTTACCCTGCCGCTGGAGGAGGTGCCCCGCGATGAATAAGCTGCTGATCCTGGTGGTGGAGGATGACGCCCCGGTGCGCAACCTGATCACCACCACGCTCAAGGCCCACGAGTACCGTTTTGTGGCCGCAGGCCCCGGCGAGGGGGCGG
>CAMFSB010000070.1 GCA_945982465.1 uncultured Faecalibacterium sp.
GAAACCATTCCTTTCTGTTCCGTCCTTGCATCCATTTTATGGGACGCGGTTTGTGCTTTACTTGCGGTAGGATCTTTTTTGTTTTATGCTCTTGCAGGGCTTGCGCCGCGGCGCATTCTGTGATAAACTTAGTTTGCTAAGTTTTTTGTGCCCAACAGGAGGCCCCGGCCGGGCCGGAGCCTCCCTGTGGAAACAGTATAGCTTAGTTTCCTAAATTTGTCAATCCAATCGGCAAAGTTTTCTAAGCTACCCTTTGCAGCATACAAGAAAGAGAGTACCGCACTATGGATACCTACGACCGCATCGCAGCCCTGATGGCGCAGCACGGCGAGCGCGCCAGTGATCTTGCCCGGGCCACCGGCATTTCCACCGGACTTTTGTCCCAGTGGAAAGCACGCATGCAGAACCCCTCGCTGGAAAAGCTGACCCTGGTGGCCGAGCACTACGGCGTTACGGTAGACGCGCTGCAGGGCAACGCGCCGGCCGGGCAGCCGGCCGTCACATTTGACGACTTCACCTATGCGCTGCACAGCGAAACGCAGGCCCTGACCGACGAAAACAAACAAAAGCTGCTGGAAATGGCCAAGTTTTTCCGGATGCAGCAGGACAAACAAGCTGGCAGATAAGCCATACGGAGTAAATGGGAATGGTAGAGCTTTCCGCGATCTATCAGGACGCGCAGGCGGCAGGGGCGCAGATCTACCCCTATAACATCGGCTTTGCCGACGCCGCCACCATCGAACTGAACGGCCAGTACGGGATCTTTCTGGACTTTGACCGTTTTTCCACCATGAGCGACTTTTTCTGGGCGCTGATCCACGAAGTGAGCCACTGCGCTACCGGCTGCACCCATCGGGTCAGCAGCGAATACGATCTGGTAGCCCGGCACGAATACAAGGCCAACCGCCGCGCCATCGAGACCTACCTGCCGCTGGACGCGCTGCGCGGCGCAATGCGCGCCGGCTATACCGAGCCGTGGCAGCTGGCGGAATACTTCGGCCTGCCCGAAGCCGCCGTGCGGCTGGCCGTGCAGTATTGGACGGAGTGCCGCGGCGCCGACCTGAACGCCGGCCGTTCCGCCGGGTAAAGCCTGCGCAGATCTGGGGCATCCGCTTTGTGCGGGCGCCGGGCCGCCGTCCGCGAACCCCCGCCGTTCCATCTGGAATGCTGCCGGCCGGCCGCCCCGCAGCCGGCCGGCGCTAAACCGAACCCCTGCCCCAAACAGCAGAAATACAAGGAGGCAAGCCATCTATGATCCCTACACCGGAACAAGCCTACGCCCTGCTGCAGCAGTACAATCAGGGCGAATTTCACCTCAAGCACGGCCGCATCGTGGGCGACGTGCTGCGCTGGTACGCCGAAACATTGGGCTACGGCGCCGAAGCCGATTTCTGGCAGGCCGTCGGCATCCTGCACGATCTGGACTTTGAGCAGTGGCCCGAGCAGCACTGCGTCAAGGAGCAGGAGCTGCTGCGCGCCCACAATGTGGACGAGCGCCTCATTCACGCCGTGGCCAGCCACGGCTGGGGCCTGACGGTGGATATTGCGCCCGAGCACGAAATGGAAAAGGTGCTGTACGCGGCCGATGAGCTGACCGGCCTGATCGGCGCGGTGGCTGTGATGCGGCCCTCCAAAAGCGTGGATGACCTGGAGGTAAAGTCGGTCAAAAAGAAATTCAAGGATAAAAAGTTCGCCGCCGGCTGCTCCCGTGAGGTGATCCAGCAGGGCGCCGACCTGCTGGGCTGGACGCTGGACGAGCTGATCGAACGCACCATTCTGGCCATGCGCGCCAGCCCTTCGGTGGACTGAACGCCCCAGGATACAAACCGGCGGCCCCGCCGCCCAAAGCAGAAAGGAACGATCTTATGTATCAGGCAAACGAAGCCCGTTACAGCGCCATGCCCTACGGCCGCTGCGGCACAAGCGGCCTCAAGCTGCCCACCGTATCGCTGGGATTCTGGCACAATTTTGGCGACACCGGCGTGTACGAGACCATGCGCCAGCTGTGCTTTACCGCCTTTGACAACGGCATCACCCACTTTGACCTGGCCAACAACTACGGCCCCGCCCCCGGCAGCGCCGAACGGAACCTGGGCCGCATCCTGCGCGAGGATCTGCGCGCCTACCGCGACGAGCTGATTATCAGCACCAAGGCGGGCTACACCATGTGGGACGGCCCCTACGGCGACGGCGGCAGCCGCAAGTACCTGCTGGCCAGCCTGGACCAGAGCCTGCAGCGGCTGGGGCTGGACTATGTGGACATTTTTTACCACCACCGCATGACTCCCGAGACCCCGCTGGAGGAAACCATGAGCGCGCTGGCCCAGGCCGTGCGCAGCGGCAAGGCGCTGTACGCCGGTCTTTCCAACTACGACGGGCCCACCATGCAGCAGGCCGCCGCCATTCTGGACGAGCTGCACTGCCCGTTCATCATCAACCAGAACCGCTACAGCATCTTCGACCGCACCATCGAGCGCAATGGGCTGAAGCAGGCGGCGCGGCAGGCCGGCAAGGGCATCATCGCGTTCAGCCCGCTGGCGCAGGGCCTGCTGACCGACCGGTATCTGCACGGCATCCCCGCCGACAGCCGGGTGATGACCGACGGGCGGTTTTTGCGCAAAGAGCAACTGACCGACGAAAAGCTGGCTTGCATCGCCGCGCTGAACGAGCTGGCGGCCCGGCGCGGCGAGAGCCTGGCCCAAATGGCGCTGAAATGGGTGCTGAAGGACGGCGACGTGACCAGCGTGCTGATCGGCGCGTCGCGGCCGCAGCAGATCCTGGAGAACCTGAAGGTGCTGCAAAGCGCCCCCTTTACGCAGGAAGAGCTGGATGCCATCGACCGCATCTGCGGCGTGTAAACGGCTCCCTGATCCATCCCGTACTGCGGGCCTGTACCAAAAAAGCGTTTCCGCAGGGCATGTGCCCCGCGGGAACGCTTTTTTACAGTTCCAACCGATTTACAGCTCGCGCAAAGCGTCCACCAGGGCGGTTTTGCCCTCGGTTTTGGCGTCCTTACGCTTGATGACGCGGGCCGGCGTGCCGGCCACCACGGTATTGGGCTCCACGTCGTTCACCACCACGGCGCCGGCGGCCACCACGGCCCCCTGGCCGATGTGCACGCCCTCGATGACCACCGCGTTGGCGCCGATGAGCACATCGTCCTCCACGATGACCGGTGTGGCGCTGGCAGGTTCGACCACGCCGGCCAGCACCGCGCCCGCGCCCACATGGCATCGCTTGCCCACAATGGCCCGGCCGCCCAGCACCGCGCCCATGTCGATCATGGTGCCCTCGCCGATCACCGCGCCGATGTTGATCACCGCGCCCATCATGATCACGGCCGCGTCGCCGATCTCCACCTGGTCGCGGATGATCGCGCCCGGCTCAATGCGGGCGTTCAGGTTCTTTTTGTCCAAAAGCGGAATGGCCGAATTGCGGGCGTCGTTTTCCACCACCAGTGTTTCGATGTCGGCGGCGCGGGCTTCCAGCACGGGGGCAATGGCTTTCCAGTCGCCAAACACGATCTTCAGCCCGTTGCCGCCCGTGAACACGGCCGCCCCCGGGAAGTCCACTGGGGCCTTTTCCTGCAAAAATACACGGACGGGGGTCTTTTTCTCGGCCGTGCGGATCATTTCGATGATTTGCTGTGCATCCATTGCTCGTTGCTCCTTTTGCTTTGTATGGCTTGTTTTCGCGGCGGGGCGGCGCTGCCCGCGCGGCCGCCGCGGCCCTCTATTCTGACCATGATACCACGCCCGGCGCAGAATTTCCACGGGGTACAGGGAATTTTTTGCCCCGCGGCGGCGGCCGGGGGCTTGCCCGGCCGGGCGCGGCGTGCTATCATGGGGGAAACTTTTGCCGTTTTTGTGTTATTTGCGGGCGGCGGCGCGCGTTCGCCCCACCGCTTGCCCGCCGAAAGGAGCCTTACCCATGCCGCTGACCGAGGACCGCCGCGCGCTGCACCGCATCCCGGAATTGGATCGCTGCCTGCCGCAGACCATGGCCTACCTGCGCGCCGCCCTGGAGCCGCTGCGCTGCGCGCTCAGCAGCCCCATCGAGAGCAGCCTGTGCGCCTATTTTGATTTTGGCGCACAGACGACCATTGCATTCCGCTCTGACGCGGACGCTCTGCCCATTGCAGAGGCCACCGGGGCGGAATTTGCTTCGCAGCACCCCGGCCGCATGCACGCCGGCGGCCACGACGGCCACATGGCCATGCGGCTGGAGCTGGCCCGCCGCTTAAACGCCAGGCCTGCGCTGAAAAACACCGTGCTGCTGGTGTTCCAGCCCGCCGAGGAGACCACCGGCGGCGCGCGGGACATCTGCCAGAGCGGCGTGCTGCAGGCGCACGGCGTGGAAGCCATTTTCGGCATCCACCTCTGGCCCGACCTGCCCGCCGGCGTGGTGGCCAGCCGCCGCAGCGAGCTGATGAGCCGTTCGTGCGAGATCACGGTGGACATCACGGGCCGTTCCAGCCACATCGCCAAAGCGGAACAGGGGGTGGACGCCCTGGCCGCCGGTGTGGAATACTACCGCCGCGCCGCCGCGCTGGAAGCCTCGCTGCCCGCCTCCGTCTACCGGCTGTGCAAGTTCGGCCGCATGGAAAGCGGCACCGTGCGCAACGCCGTTAGCGGGCGCACCCATCTGGAGGGCACGCTGCGCGCTTATCAGGACGAGGTTTTTTACGCCCTGCTGGAGGGGCTGCGCCGCATCGGCCGCGAGGTGGAAGCCGAAACCGGCTGCGCCGTGGCGCTGACCACCAGCGAGGGCTACCCCGCCGTGATCAACCCGCCCGCCCTGTACGACCATATCAAAAACGACTGCGGCATTGCCTTTGCCCCGCTGGAAAAGCCCGTGATGATCACCGAGGATTTTTCGTGGTACCAGCAGTACCTGCCGGGCATGTTCTTCTTTTTGGGCACCGGCCCGTCGCCCGCCCTGCACGCCGCCGACTTCAACTTTGACGAGAGCATTTTGCAAAACGGCGCGGCTCTGTTTGAACAGATCGCCGAGCGTTACTGAGCCGTTATCTCATCCCGAACGGAGGATTCATCCATGCTGCCTGCCATGAACCGCGAACTGCTGACGCTGGAGCCCAGCGGCATCCGCCGCTTTACCGCCCTGGCCAGAGCCACCCCTGGCTGCGCCATGCTGACCATCGGCGAGCCGGACCTGAACACGCCGGAGCCGATCAAAACCGCCTGCAAGCAGGCGCTGGACGCCAACAAGACCCACTACCCGGTCAACGCGGGCGATTTGGAGCTGCGGCAGGCCGTGTGCGCGTTTGAAGCCGCCCGCAACGGCTATGATTACGCCGAAAACGAGGTGCTCATCACCCACGGCGCCACCGAAGCGCTGTTTGTGGCCATGCGGGGCGTGCTGAACCCCGGCGACGAGGTGATCGTACCCACCCCTGCCTTTGGGCTGTACGAGACCATTGCGCGGCTGGCCGGGGCGGTGGTGGTGCCGCTGGACACCGCCCGCACCGGCTTCCAGATCGACGAGGCGGCGCTGCAGGCCGCCATCACCCCCAAAACCAAGCTGCTGGTGCTCAACTCGCCCAACAATCCCACCGGCGTGGTGTACACCCAGGCCACGCTGGAGGGCGTGCGCCGGGCCGTGGAGGGCCGGCCCATCTTTGTGCTTTGCGACGATGTGTACAGCCAGCTGGTCTACGCGCCCTGCCCGCTGTTCGCCCGGTTCCGCGCGCTGCGCGAGCAGTTGCTGGTGGTGCAGAGTTTTTCAAAGCCCTATGCCATGACCGGCTGGCGCATGGGCTACCTGATGGGCGACGCCCGCGTGATCGAAAAGCTGCTGCTGTACCATGCGGCCACCGTGGTGTCGGTGGCCAGCTATGCGCAGGACGCCTGCATCGAAGCGCTGCGGCAGGACGTGGCCCCTACGGTGCGGCTGTACCGTGCCCGCCGCGACCGGATGCTGGCGGCGTTGGACGCCATGGGCCTGCCGGCCGCCCGGCCCGAGGGCGCGTTTTATGTGTTCCCCTCCATCGCCCGCTATGGGTTAAGCTCGGAGGAGTTCTGCACCCGCGCCATCACCGAGGGCAGGGTGGCCGCCGTGCCTGGCAGCTGCTTTGGCGCCGAGGGGTACATCCGGCTTTCGTACTGCTGCTCTGCCGAACAGATCGACACTGCGCTGGCACGGCTGGCGGCGTTTTTGAAAACGCTGTAACGGCAGCCCTTTGCCCAAATCGTACAAAGCGCCGCATTTTGCCCTGCCCAGACGAAAAAAGTTCGTAATTTTTTACCGCAAAAAAGCAATTGCATTTTTGCGCGCTTTCGTGTAGTATAATAGCAATCAGATAGAGGCGCACCGCACCATGAGTATGCCGGCTGCAAGGCAGCGCAGCCGTTGGCCGGCAAAAAGGGGTGGGTGCCGAAGGCGAGGCCCGGCGCAGGCTTCGTGCTGGGCCGGTCAGCGAACAGCTGTCGGACTGTCGCACCCCGGTGCGGAGAGCTATCTTTTACAGGTGAAGTCCCTTTGCGCGCCGCAGGCCGCGGCGCTTTGGGGATGCGCTGCAAGCACATTTGTAAAGGACAAGCCCGCAGGGGCCTGTCCTTTTTCTGTATCAGGGATCGATCCAATCAGATTTGCGCCGCGGGCGGCGGATGGCACGCAAACCCCCGGGACGCCGGAACATGGAGGTTGTAAACATGAGTGAACCGATTTTCAAGGGCATTGCCACCGCGCTGGTCACGCCGTTTTTTGCCGACGGCAGCGTGGACTACGAAAGCTATGGCCGCCTGCTGGACTGGCAGATCGAAAGCGGCGTCAACGCGCTGGTGGCCTGCGGCACCACGGGCGAAGGCTCGACGCTTTCGGACGAAGAGCACAAGGCTGTGCTGCGCTATACCGTTGAGCGTGTGGCTGGCCGGGTGCCGGTGATCGCAGGCACCGGCTCCAACGATACGGCCTATGCCATCGAGCTGACCAAGTATGCCTGCTCCATCGGCGCCGACGCCATGCTGGTGGTGACCCCCTACTACAACAAGGCCACCCAGGAGGGGCTGTACCGCAGCTTTACGGCCATTGCCGATGCTTCCACCAAGCCCGTTATCCTGTACAACGTGCCCTCGCGCACCGGCTGCAACATCGCTGTGTCCACGGCCGCGCGCCTGGCCGAGCACCCGATGATCCGCGGCATCAAGGAGGCCAGCGGCGATATCTCCCACATTGTGGAGCTGGCCGCCGCCACCGCCGGCAAGCTGGACATCTACTCCGGCAACGATGACCAGATCGTGCCCATCCTGGCCATGGGCGGCCTGGGCTGCATTTCGGTGCTTTCCAACGTGCTGCCCCGCGAGACCGTGGCCATCTGCGACAAATTCTTTGCCGGGGACGTGGCGGGCGCTGCCGCTTTGCAGTGCAAGTACCTGCCGCTGATCAAGGCGCTGTTCAGCGAAGTGAACCCCATCCCCGCCAAGGCGGCCACCGCCGCCATGGGCTTTGGCGCCAACGCCCTGCGCCTGCCGCTGACCCCGATGGAGCCGGCCCACGAGCAGGTGCTGCTGGACTGCATGCGCGCTGCGGGGGTGAACGTATGAGAGTGCTGGTACACGGCGCGGCCGGCCATATGGGCCGCGAAGTGGCACGGCTGGCCGCCGAGGGTTATGCCGGCGCGGCGCCCGGCCCGCAGGTGGACGCCTTTGCCGGCGGCACGGGCGGCATTCTGCCCGCACTGGACCAGGCCGGCCCGGCGGATGTGATCGTGGATTTTTCGCATCACACGGCGGTGCCCGGCCTGCTGGACTACGCGGTGGAAAAGCGCCTGCCGGTGGTCGTTGCCACCACCGGCTGCACCGAGGAGGAAAAGCTGGCCATTGTCAGGGCG
>CAMFSB010000071.1 GCA_945982465.1 uncultured Faecalibacterium sp.
GCCATCCTGAAGTGTAGGCCCGGCGGCGGCATAGCCGCGCGGAACAAAACGGCCGGGCAGAAAGAAGTGTATCAAATTGAAGACTCTCGTTATTCTGCTCCTGCTGCTGGCCGCGGCCTGCCTGCTGATTTGGAAAGGCCGCACAGGCCACCCTCTGCGCCCGCAGCTGGACGGCTGGCTGTATGCCCACCGCGGCTATCACTGCGGCCCGGCCGCGCCGGAAAACAGCCGCGCGGCGTTCCGCCGTGCGGTGGAACGGGGCTTTGGCGCGGAGTTTGACGTCCATCTGCTGGCAGACGGCGGCCTGGCCGTGCTGCACGACTGCAGCCTGGAGCGCATGACCGGCGCACAGGGCGACGTGGAGGACCTGACCACGGCACAGCTGGCCGATTATACGCTGGGCCAAAGCGGCGAGACCATCCCTACCCTGCAGCAAGCGCTGGATATCTTTGCCGGCCGGGTGCCGCTGATCATCGAGCTCAAGACCCGCGGCAACAACGGCGCGGCTTTGTGCAAGGCGGGGTGCCCTGTGTTGGACCGGTACGGCGGCCCGTACTGCATCGAAAGTTTTGACCCGCGGGTGGTGCTCTGGCTCAAAAGGCATCGGCCCGATATCCTGCGCGGGCAGCTCTCCTGCGATTTTCTGCGCCAGCGCAGCGGCCTGCCGCTGGGGCAGGCGTTCGGCATCACCTATTTGCTGACCAACCTGTTCACACGGCCGGATTTTGTCGCCTACCAGTTCCGCGACAGGCGCAACCTGGCGTTCCAGGCGTGTCGGCGGCTGTGGGGCGTGGCCGGCGCAGTCTGGACGCTGCAAAGCAAGGCCGAGCTGGACGCGGCCCGCGCCGAGGGCCTGTGGCCGATCTTTGAGGGCTTTGACCCGGAGACCGGTGCGCCCCTCGAAGCGGAGCAGCAGGCCCCGGCCGTTTAACAAGGCGGAGGAAAACCGCGCAAGCGCGAACGCCGAAAGGCCGTTCGCGTTTTGCGCGGCTTTGTGTGCTGTGCACTGAGTGGCTTCGCGCACCGGATCCATCGCGGCCATATTCACAGGCACCCACCTGGCTGTATGAAAAAATGGTTCCGCAACAGGGGAATGTGCAGAGGGAAACTTTTTCCGTGATAGCATAACCCGCGCCGAAAAAAGAACGGTTTCGTCATAAGAGCCAAAAAGCTGAAAAAACGGCCGTTTGCAGCGTGTGTTACTGTTTTTGCGCAAGAAATCCTGCATAAATAGCGCTGGATCGATTTTCAAAAAACGATCGGCCGTTTGCAAGGCGGGGTGCTTGGGATGGAACATTGTGTCACCGAAAACGGGCAGCCCGTTGCGGCGCGGCCGGATATCCGGATGCGGCTTGCGGCCCGCTATTTGCCGGAAGCCGAAGCTGTGGATATGGATAAGGAGAAACGACCATGAAACTGATGAAAACCGAGGATGCCGTCGGGCAGGTGCTCTGCCATGACATAACCCAGATCATCAAAGGGGTGACCAAGGACGCGGTGTTCCGCAAGGGGCATATCATCCGGCCCGAGGATATCCCTGTGCTGCTCAGCGTGGGCAAAGACAACATCTATGTGTGGGAACATGACGAAACCATGCTGCACGAGGACGAAGCGGCCGATATCCTGCGCCAGATCTGCCAGGGGGAGCACATGCACGCCACCGGCCCCAAGGAGGGCAAGATCGAACTGGTCGCCGACCGGGACGGCCTGCTGCTCATCGACCTGGAACGCCTGCGGGCGGTGAACAGCCTGGGCGAAATGATGATCGCCACGCGGCCGTCCGGGTTTGTGGTCAAAAAAGGCGATAAGCTGTGCGGCACCCGCGTGATCCCGCTGGTCATCGAAAAAGCGAAGATGGAGCGCGCCCGCCGGGCGGCGGGCGGCCGGCCGCTGCTGCAGCTGGCGCCGCTCAAGCCCAAAACGTACGGCCTGGTCACCACCGGCAACGAGGTGTTCTACGGCCGCATTCAGGACACCTTTACGCCGGTGATCGAGGCAAAGCTGGCGGAATACGGCTGCCGGATGGCCGCCCATGTGGTGCTGGACGACGACCATCAAAAGATCACCGCCGCCATTGACCGGATGCTGGCCGACGGCTGTGAGATGGTGCTGTGCACGGGCGGCATGAGCGTGGACCCCGATGACAAGACCCCGCTGGCCATCAAAAACACCGGGGCCAGCGTGGTCAGCTACGGCGCGCCGGTGCTGCCGGGTGCGATGTTCCTGGTGGCGTACACGGCCGACGGCCGGCCGGTCTGCGGCCTGCCGGGCTGTATTATGTATGCAAAGCGCACGGTGTTCGACCTGGCGCTGCCGCGGCTGCTGGCGGATGTGCCCGTTACCACGGAATGGCTGGCCGGCCTGGGCAACGGCGGCCTGTGCCTGAACTGTGCAGAATGCCACTTCCCCAACTGCAGCTTTGGCAAAGGAGTTTGAAGCGTGGAAAATCGGTTTACGCATATTGACGCCGGCGGCAACGCCGTGATGGTGGATGTAAGCGCCAAGCAGCCCACCAGCCGCACCGCTGTGGCCGTGGGACGCATTGCCATGAGCGCGGAATGCTTTGCCATGGTGGCGGAGGGCCGCGCCCAAAAGGGCGATGTGCTGGGCGTGGCGCAGGTGGCCGGGATCATGGCAACCAAACGCACCAGTGATCTGATCCCGCTGTGCCATGGGCTGAACCTGACCAAAAGCGCCGTGGAATTCCGTCTGCTGGAACAGCAGCACGCGGTGGAGGCCGTCTGCACGGTGCGTTGCGGCGGCAAGACCGGTGTGGAGATGGAAGCGCTGACCGGGGTATCGGTGGCGCTGCTGACCGTCTACGACATGTGCAAGGCCGTGGACAAGCGCATGGTGATCTCGGACATTCATCTGGCGGAAAAGCACGGCGGCAAAAGCGGCGATTTTTATTTCGGGGAGCAGGGCGATGACTGACCGGTTCGGGCGGAAAATCGAATATCTGCGCATCTCCATCACCGACCGGTGCAACCTGCGCTGCCGCTACTGCATGCCCAACGGCATCACGCTGGCGCGGCACGACGAGGTGCTGACCTACGAGGAGTTCCTGCAGGTGGCGGCCGCGGCGGTCGGGCTGGGCATTACCCGGTTCAAGGTCACCGGCGGCGAACCGCTGGTGCGGCGCGGCTGTGTGGAGTTCATCCGGCGGCTCAAGGCGCTGCCCGGCGTGGAGCAGGTGACCCTGACCACCAACGGCCTGCTGCTGGCGCCGCTGGCGCCGCAGCTGGCGGATATCGGCGTGGACGGCGTGAATATCAGCCTGGACACGCCGGACCCCGCGGAGTTTGCGGCCATCACCGGCTTTGACCGGCTGGACTTTGTGCTGGCCGGCATTGATGCCTGCGTGGCGGCGGGCATCCGGACCAAGCTGAACTGCGTGCTGCTGGCCGGCTGCGAGGGCCGCGTTACGGCTATGGCCCGCTTTGCACAGGCCCGCCCGCTGGATGTGCGCTTTATCGAGGTCATGCCCATCGGCGAGGGGGCCGGCAGCGCCGGCCTTGGCCCGCAGCGGGCGCTGGAGCTGCTGCAAAGCGAATGGCCGGACCTGCACCCTGTGGCGGAAAAGCGCGGCAACGGGCCGGCGCATTATTACGCCAGCGCAGCGCTGACCGGGCGGATCGGAATGATCGACGCGGTGAGCCATACGTTCTGCGCCGCCTGCAACCGGGTGCGCCTGACCAGCACCGGCATGCTCAAGCCCTGCCTGTGCTACGGCGAGGGCGCCGACCTGCGCGCCGTGCTGCGCACCTGCCCAAAACGGCTGCCAGCCGTGCTGCGGCAGGCCGTTTACAATAAACCACAGGCCCATTGCTTTGGCGGCGGAGCCGTTACCGAGCAAAAGGGCATGAGCCAGATCGGAGGATAACAACACGATGGGAACCGTCATTGCCATTTGCACCAGCCCCGCCCGCGGCACGCAGAAGCGGGCCGTGAAAAGCGCTTTTTTTGCGGCGGACTGGGGCATCCAGGGCGACGCGCACGCCGGCGGCTGGCACCGCCAGGTCAGCCTGCTCAGCGCGGATAAGATCGAGGCGTTCAACCAGCGCGGCGCGGGGGTGGAGCCGGGTGCCTTTGGCGAAAACCTGGTGGTAAAGGGGGTGGACTTCCGCGCCCTGCCCGTGGGCACGCTGCTCCGGTGCGGCGATGTGCTGCTGGAGATGACCCAGATCGGCAAGGAATGCCACAGCCATTGCGAGATCTATAAAAAAATGGGCGACTGCATCATGCCGCGGGAGGGTGTATTTGCCCGCGTGCTGGAGCCTGGCGTCATCCGTGTGGGGGACGAAATGATCATTGCGGAGCGCACCGTGCCCCGGCCCTGGCAGGCGGCGGTCATCACCCTGAGCGACAAGGGCGCCCGCGGCCAGCGGGAGGATCAAAGCGGCCCCGCCATTGCCCAGCGCCTGAAAGCCGCCGGCTACGAAGTGGTGGAGCAGCTGCTGCTCGCCGACGAGCCGGCGCTGCTCCGCCAGCAGCTGATCCGCCTGGCGGACCAGCGCCAGCTGGATCTGATCCTGACCACCGGCGGCACAGGCTTTGGCCCGCGCGATACCACGCCGGAAGCAACCCTGGCGGTGGCCGACCGCAACGCCCCCGGCATTGCCGAGGCCATCCGCGCCGCTTCGATGCAGATCACCCCGCGGGCCATGCTGTCGCGCGCGGTATCGGTCATCCGCGGCAAAACGCTGATCATCAACCTGCCCGGCAGCCCCAAGGCCTGCATGGAGAGCATGGATGTGTTTTTGGATACCATCCCTCACGCGATGGGCCTTTTGCGCGGGCAGGTGCAGGACTGCGCCCGCAAATGACCCGCCCGCCGGGGCTGCCGGCCGCACCAAGTTACCGGCGTGTAAACCACGCTTGTAAAACAGTCCCCCTGAAAAACGGGAAAAAGGATCAAAAAATCTATGAAACTCAAAAAGGTGACCGCACTGCTGCTGGCTGTCTGCATGGCCGGCGCGATCACCGGCTGCGGCGGCTCGGCGTCATCGACGCAGGCTGCCGGTGCCCGGAGCACGGGCGCGGCCCCGGCCGGCAGCACAGCGGGAAGCACGGCTGCAGACGGTGAGCCTCAGGGCGAGATCATTGTGTTCGCCGCCGCTTCCATGACCGAAACGCTGGAGGAAATTAAGGTGGCCTACGAGGCCGCGCACCCGGGCGTGACCATCACCTGCAACTTTGATTCGTCCGGCACGCTCAAGACCCAGATCGAGGAAGGCACCGCGTGCGACCTCTTTATTTCGGCCGGGCAGAAGCAGATGAACCAGCTGGACATCACGGCCGATCCCGCCATCAATACCGACGGGCTGGACTTTGCTGACCCGGCCACCCGTCTGAACCTGCTGGAAAACAAGGTCATCCTGTGCGTGCCCGACGACGCCCCGCGCGGCATCCAGAGTTTTGACGATCTGGCCGCTGCGTTCGGCGCGGGCGAGGTGCTGCTGGGCATGGGCAACAGCGACGTGCCCGTGGGCCAGTATACCCAGAAGATCCTGGCCTACTACGAGTTGGATGAGCAGGCCCTTGCCAACGCCGGCCTGATCACCTACGGCACCAACGTCAAGAAAGCGACCACCCAGGTCTCCGAGGGAAGCGTGGACTGCGGCGTGATCTACTGCACCGACGCGTTCAGCGCCGGGCTGACCGTTGTGGACTACGCCACGCCCGAAATGTGCGGACAGGTCATCTACCCGGCCGCCGTGCTCAAGGACGCCCCGAACGCGGCGGCGGCTCAGGCATTCCTGGACTACCTGACCGGCGCCGAGGCAATGGCTGTTTTTGAAAAAGTCGGTTTCTCTGCTGTTGGTTGATCGAGCCTGTAGAGGGGGCGGTGCCCTGGTACACCGCCCCCTCTGTGCTTGGATCGGGAAGGGAGAAAGCAATGGATTGGTATCCCCTTTGGAACTCGCTGCGCATTGCGGCAATCAGCTGCGTGCTGGTATTTTTTCTCGGCATTTTCTTTGCGTATTACGCGGCCCGGCTGCCGCGCGTTGTCAAGGGTGTGCTGGACGTGGTGCTTACACTGCCGATGGTGCTGCCGCCCACGGTGTGCGGCTATTTTCTGTTGGTGCTGTTCGGCACCAAACGCCCGCTGGGCATTTTTTTGCAGCAATTCGGCATCAAATTCGTCATGGCCTGGTACGGCGGCGTTCTGGCCGCGGCGGTCGTGGCTTTTCCGTTGATGTACCGCACCGCCCGCGGTGCGTTTGAAAGCTTTGACGAAACGCTGGCCTATTCCGGCAAAACGCTGGGGCTTTCCAACACCTATATTTTCTGGCGCATCCGGGCTGCCATGCTCACCGGCTGCAAAAACATCGCGGCGGCCCGCAAGGCCGGCGAATATGAGGTGGACGTGCCGGAATGGGGCGTGCGGCTGCAAACGGCCCAGCCCGTGGGCGACGGTATAAAGGCTGTGGGCATCCGCGCGCACTATTTCAACGGCAAGGCGGCGGCCAACCGCTATCCGGTGGAGTATCTGGGCGAGATGGAAGAACCGTTTGAATGGATCGTACAGTTCCGCTACAAGGGGCAGGCGCCGGGCGCCGCGCCGCTGTGGTGGCGCATGCCCAAAGACCGCCGGCCCCAGCAGTTCCCCGCGTGCTTCGGCGTGGCGCCGGCCAACGTGATGCTGCTCTATCAATGACCGCAAAGACCAAAAAGGGGGAAAACGGCGCCTGTCCCCTTGCCAAAAACAGCGGGATACACTATAATCGAACTGTTGCAGACGGATGCTCCGCGCCCGCAGCCGGGCCGGAGCCGTATTTTTATCAAAACAGGGCGGCGGCCGCAGGCACGGCCGCGCCCGATGGAGGTCACACCATGAAATTTTCGCAAATGCCTTACCAACGCCCGGAACTGGATCAGCTCAAGCAGGAGATGGCAGCCCTGACCGACCGGCTCAAAGCGGCCGGCAGCTACGAGCAGGCCAAGCAGGTGTTCCTGGAAAAGGAAACGTTGGAAAAGAAGATCATGACCCAGAGCACGCTGGCCAACATCCGCCATGATATCGACACCCGCGACACGTTTTACGACGGCGAGATGAAGTTCTGGAACAGCGCCCTGCCCGAGTTGCAGGAGTACAGCCAGAACTGGACGCTGGCCATGCTGCAAAGCCCCTACCGGCCCGATTTTGCGGCTGAGTATGGTGATCTGATGTTCGTCAACGCCGAGATCGAGCTGAAAACCTTTGCGCCCGAGATCATCCCCGAGCTGCAAAAGGAAAACGAGCTGACCCGCGCGTACGAGGATCTGCTGGCCTCGGCCCAGGTGCCGTTTGAGGGCAAAAGCTACACGCTCTCCCAGATGACCCCGTTCAAAAACGACCCGGACGACGCCCGCCGCCTGGCCGCATGGCAGGCCGAGGGCCAGTGGTATAAGGACAACCAGGCCCAGATGGATGACATCTACGATCAGCTGGTGCACCTGCGCGACCAGATGGGCAAAAAGCTGGGCTACGAGGGCTACACCACGCTGGGCTACTACCGCATGGGCCGCAATTGCTACACCAAGGCGGACGTGGAAAAATTCCGCGCCGCCGTGGTCAAGTATCTGGTCCCCGTGGCCGACCGCATCTACCGCCGCCAGGCCGAGCGCCTGGGCAAGCAGTACCCCATGAGCTTTGCCGACAACGCCCTGGAGTTCCGCAGCGGCAACCCGCGCCCCGCCGGCACGCCGGATGATATCCTGGCGGCGGGCCGCAAGTTCTACGACGCCCTCTCGCCCGAGACCAGCGAGTTCTTCCGCGTGATGCTGGAC
>CAMFSB010000072.1 GCA_945982465.1 uncultured Faecalibacterium sp.
GCTTCTGCATCGTGTCGATGACCGCGAGAATGGACTCGCGGATCGTCTTGACGCCCGACTTGTCGCGCCCGGAGCGGATATCGTAGATCTTCTGCTCCGCGCTTTCGAGCAGAAGATCGGCGTCCTCGCCGGAGGCGGTCTCGTTCAGGATGGACCGGGCGGCGTCGATCAGACGGCGACCCTGGTACTTCTCCTTGACGATTTTAAAATAGGAATCAACGTTCGAGACCGAGGGCAGTGTCTCGGCGATGCGGGCCAGATAGACCTTGGCGTCGTCGGCGCTGGCAAACGTCTTGTTGCTGGCAAGCGCGTTGACAAGCGTGACAATGTCAACGGCCTCGCTCTCGGTGTAGAGCGAGCGCATCGTCTCATAGATGGCGCGATTCTGGTCCGAGTAGAACATCTCGGGCTCCATGTCGGTGATAAGGCGGTTCAGCACCGTTTCATCCACCAGCGCCGCGCCCAGCACGCTCTGCTCGGCCTGCATGCTGTAGGGCATCTGGATGCCCAGGCTGGCAAGGCTTACTTCTTCATTTTTCGGCATAGCGGACATCCTCCTTCCCTGCCAGACGACAAATTACAGCTCCTCGACCTTCAGCTTGAAGGGTGCGACGCCACCGGCGTACAGGCGCTCGGCGTCCCGGGCCAGGCGCTCGCAGCTTTCGGTCAGCAGCCGTCGCCAGGCCGTGCCGTCAAAGCCGTTTTCGGCCTGCCACGGCGCCAGAAAGGCGTCCAGCGCCGCGCCGTACTCCGGCAGGCTGCGCAGAAAATCGTACACCTGCAGCACCGCCCCGCCCGCAGCATTGTCGGTGCGGCTTTTGCCGTACAGGTCGGCAAAGGCGCAGAAGTCCGGGTCCTGATAGGCGGCTTCCAGCGTTTCGCCCAGCGCCGCCTCCCGCAGATCGGCCAGTGTGCCGGCATCCGCCGTGGTAAAATCCGGTGGGATATCCAGCGCCTGGAAATACTGCTGCAGCAGCTTGAGGCAGAATGCGTCGATGGTGCAGATGCTGGCCCGCTGCAGCAGCATGCGCTGCCGGTGCAGCCGCAGCTCGCCCGGCGCGGCGCGCAGCTCGGCCAGCAGCTTTTCGCCGATGCGGGCGCGCAGCTCGGCCGCCGCCGCGTTGGTAAAGGTGACGATCAGCAGCCGGTCGGCGTCTACCGGCCGGTCGGGGTCGGTGATGAGCCGCACGGCCCGCTCGGCCAGCACGGCGGTTTTGCCGCTGCCGGCGGCGGCGCTCACCAGCAGGCTGCCGCCCCGGTCCGCGATGGCGGCAGCCTGGGCGGGGGTGCAGTGGGCCGGGCGCGGGCGGGCTCCTCCCCCTGCGGCTGGTCCTCCATCGGTTTTTCCGGGGCGGTCAGCGCCGCTTCGTTCACGCCGGTTTCGGGGCAGCAGATAAAGCTGTAGTCGCACCAGTCGCAGGGGCGGCCCCGGCTGCACAAGGGCGTGGCCGCCACATCGCCGGCGTACAGTCCTTCGGCCATACCGGTCACCAGCCCGTCCAGATGGCGCTGGATGCGCGCCAGCTTGCCCGCGTCCGCCAGCTTTTTCTTCTGATAGGGGCTGGGCCTGCCGCCGCGGAAGTCAAACGGCACATAGTCGCCGGTACGCTGCGCGTCCATGGCCTGGTACACCTTTTCCTCGTCGCGCACCAGGCCGTCCAGGCGGTACTGTGCCGGGCGGGCGGCCTCGGCGCGGGTGGCCGAGGCGGGGGCCGGGTCCGCCAGCAGATACAAAACGCCTGCGGCCTGTGCGCCGGTGAACCGGCCGCTATCGTCCCGCGTCAGCGTAAACAGGTACAGCAGCATCTGGCAGTCCAGCCCGCAGTACACCTCCCGCAGGTCAAAGGCCTTGGTGCCGGTTTTGTAATCCACCACCCGCACCCAGCGCACGCCCGTATCGTCGATCCACTGGTCGGTGCGGTCGATGGTGCCCACCACCCGCACCGTGCGCCCGCTGGAAAGCTGATACACCTGCGGCGGCAGACACCCCGCCCCGGCGCCGATCTTCTGCTCGCAGGCCACCGTTTCAAAGGCGCTCTGGCGCTGCTCGTCGCGCAGATAGCACAGCAGCCCCGCCATGCTTTTTTCAATGCGCGACAACAAATACGCAAACCGGCGGCTGCCGTCGGGCAGATACAGCCGGGCGTATTCCTGCACCAGCTTTGCAGCCAGCCGCGCCAGCTGCTCGTCGTTCAGCTCGGCAAGGGGGGCGCTTTTCCAGCCCGCGTAAGGGTTCTTTGCAGGGTCCGGCTCCAGCGCCATCTGCAGCACCCAGTGCATCAGGGTGCCGCTTTGGTCCGGGCTGAGCTTTGCCTTGCGGCGCGGGCGCAACCCCAGCACATACTGCAAAAAATAGCCGTAGCGGCACAGGTAGTATTTTTCCATCTGGCTGGGCGAGATGGAAAGCTGCGGCCCCAGCAGCCGGGCCATGGCCGCCGTGTCGGCCACACGGCGGGGCGGCTGGTCGGCCATGCGGCGCAGCACGGCCAGTTTTTCGGCCGCGTCCGGGCCGCTTTGCCGCAGCGCCTCGTACAAGCTGGCAGTCTCCCGGTCTTTCAGGCCCCAGGCGTTGCCCAGCGCGTCCAGCGCGGCGGCGGGCGTGCTGGCCGCGTCCCGCACCGTCAGCGCCGGCGGCGCCGGGTGCAAAAGCTGCTCCACCGCCTCCAGCTGGGCGGTGCGGGCCATGCCCAGGCCCGCCGGCCAACTGAGCCACAGCCCCCTGGCCGGCGCGGTGAGCGCCTTATAAAAGCACACCTGCTCGCGCACCACGCGGTTTTCAAAGCAGTCGGGCAGCTCCACATTCTGGGCCATCAGCGCGTCCCGGTCGGCATGGGTCAACAGGCCCGTATCGCCCGGCGCGCGGGGGAACTCGCCCTCGGCCAGCCCCAGCACAAACACATAGTCCGGGCTGTTCAGCCGCATTTTGCCCGCCGAGGTAAACAGCACCGCGTCCTGCGTCTGGGGGATCTGCCCCAGGTCCGACGCGCGCAGCAACAGGCCGAACAGCTCGGCGTACTCCTCCACGCCGGCGTTTTCGCCGCCCAGCAGCCGGGCCATCTGGTCCAGCAGCTGCATCACCACGTTCCATTCGCGGGCGGCCTCCTCGGCGGCGGGACTCCCCCGGCCGTGCCGCAGCCGTTCCACCAGGCGCTGCTGGCACTGCTCGGCCCCCAGCTCCCGCAAGCACAAATACAGCGCGCGGCTCAGCTGGGCCGCCGGCGCCGAGCGTGCCGCCCGGCGCAGCTTGTCCACCGGGCCGATCAAAAACGCGCGGGCGCTTTCGGCCAGCCGCACGCTGGCCCGGTCCTCCTCGGTCAGGCGGCTGGTCTCGCCAAAGCCCTGCGGGCTGCGCTCGAACGGCTCGCGCCAGGCCGCCGCCGGCGGCGACCAGGTATACACATAGTTTTCCAGCGCGCACACCTGCGCTTCGGTCAGTTCGCACAAGCCACTCTTGGCCAGATTGGTCATATTGTCGCACCAGTCCACGCCGCGGCACAGCGCCAGCAGCGCTTTGACCGCTGCGGCCGGCGCGCTGAACGCCGGGTTCAGCGGCTCGTCGCAGTACAGCGGGATTCCTGCCAGCCGGAACTCGTACCGCACGGCGGCGCGGTACAGCTCGGTGTCGCGGCAGACCACGGCCATGCTGCGGTATTTTGCGCCGCCGCGGGCCAGCCGGTACACGGCGGCCGCCGCGGCGCGGGCCTCCTCCTCCCGGCTGGGGGCGGCGTACAGTGTGATCTCCGCAGCCGTCTGCTCAGCACAGTCGTCCTCGGCCAGCAGGCGGCCCAGGGCGGCCAGGCCCGGGGCATTGCGGTGGCGCAGGTCCTGCCGCAGCACGGTGGGCGCGGCCACGGCCACGCCGTTTTCCCGCGCTAAGCGCTGCAAATCCAGCGCCACCTTTTTCGCGCCCGAAAACAACCCCAGCTCGCCGGGGGTCCAGTGGGCGTCATCGGCGCACAGGGCCACCGTCACTTCCGGCAGCGTGCGCAGCAGCGCGGCCATCAGCCGCTTTTTGGGCGCGTTAAAGGTGTCGAATTCGTCGATGAACACCGCCCGCCCGGCCAGAAATTCCGGCACCTGCCCGGCGGCCAGCGCGCCGTCCAGCCGGTCGGCGGCCACCGCCAGCCGGTCGGAAGGATCCATGCCGGTCTGGGTAAGCAGCGCCTCGTAGGTCTCAAAGATCAGCGCCAGCTCGGCCAGCTTTTCGCTGCCGGGGCCGCAGCGCCCCGCCAGCTCGCCCAGCTGCCGGCCCGAAAGCCCCGCGCTTTTCAGTTCGTCGATGGTCTCGGCGGCCAGCTGGCAGAACGCGGCCGACCGGCGGTGCCGGTAGTAGTATCTGACATTGCCCTCCAGCGCTTCCAGTGCGCGGCGCACCAGCACCACCCGGCCCGCGTCGGTCAGCGTCTGCACCGCCGCGCCGCCGCACCGCTCCAGGATACGCTCGGCCAGGCTGGTAAACGAAAAACTCTCCACCATGCCGCTGTTCTCGTCGCCCAGCGTCTGGTAGATGCGCGCCTCGGTGCTGGAGGTGAACTGCTCCGGCACCAGCAGGATGCTTTTCTGCCCGGCCAGGGCGCGGGTGCGCAAGGCGTCGTACAGGCGGGTGGTCTTTCCGCTGCCGGAAATGCCCAGTACCAGTTTCAGCATCGTATCCGTCCTTTCGCCCGGCGCGGCCGCGCCGGTGTGTGCTGCGTCTATCATAGCACAATTTGAGTCCCTTTGCGGGGATTTTCCAGCTTCTTTTTCCCGGCAGCAAAAAAGATCCGGCCCATTGCAACCGTTTGCGCGTAAGCCGTACCGCTTTTTCCTCGGCGCAAAAGCAGGCGGCGCCCCGACGGGGGCGCCGGCTGCCGCGGGTTTTTGTGCTGGGTAACCGGTCATAACCGCTGCTCAGGCATACAGCCGCTCCCAGGTGTCGGGGCCGATGATGCCGTCTGCCGACAGGCCGCTGGACGCCTGGAACGCTTTGGTCGCCGCCAGGGTGCGCGCGCCAAAGATGCCGTCGGGGTTGAGCGCAGCGCCCTTGGTGTTCAGCCGGAGCTGGGCCGAGCGCACGGTGGCGCCGCGGGTACCATTGCGGATGAACGTACTGGGGTACTGCTCGCCCTCGCCGTGGATGGCGGCGCAGCAGTCGTACAGGGCGCTCCAGGTGTTCACACCCACTTTGCCGTCGGTGGTCAGGCCGACCAGATTTTGGAACTGCTTCACAGCAGCCTCCGTCCGGGTGCCGAACTTGCCGTCCACCGTCAGGGCGATGATGCTGGGCCAGCGGCTGCGCACGCCGTTGAGCCAGATCTGGATCAGGCCGACGTCCGGCCCGGTAGAGCCGTTTTGGGTAAGCGCGAAATATGCAGGTCTTGCCATAGTGTTTTGCACACCTCCTTACGCCACACTATATGCGGCGCGGGGCGGCGAATGTTCCGGTCGGTTTGGCCGGGCGGCAAACGGTCCGCGGCGGCTCAGCCGCCCGCCGTGCACACGATGCCCCCCGGCACGGTCTGCGCCTGCCCGGCCGCGCCGGTCAGCGCCTGCCACCATTCGGCCACGCGCAAGCGCAGCTCGTACTGCCCTGCCACCAGCCGCTGCTCTTCGGGCGTGTCGTAGCCGCCGCTGCACGCCGCCAGGCAGATCTGCGGGTACAAACAGCACCACCAGTTCTGCCCGGCCCCGGCGCCGATCTCGATGCGCAGGGCGTCGTAAGTACCGGCCGGCAAAGTATACTCATTGTATATTGATGTCGAAAAATACATATTGGTCAAAAAAACGCGCACCATCTGGCGGCACCCCTGCTGCCACAGCGCATGCCGGGCGCACAGGGCGATGCGCGGCAGGCAGCGCGCCGCGGTCTGCTTTGCCTGCTGCGCGGTCTGCGCGCCGCCGTACAACCGTTCGGTCAGCTCCAGCACCGCGTCGCGCACGCGCAGCTTGGCGTTCTGGTCGGCCACGCTGTCGCTGGCCGCGCGGATGTGCAGCCGCAGCGTATCGGCCCGCACGGCGGCGCAGGTACGGGCCAGCCTTGCCCCCATGCAGCTCAGCGCCAGCGCCAGCAGCAGCCCCCCAAGGCAGCTCAGCGGCACAAGGCCGGCGCGCAGCCGCGCCGCAAACCATCTGTTTCGTTCCAACAAAAAACACACCCTTCCTCTGCGGTTCTGGGCAGAGTATGGGTGTGCCGGGATGGGGTTATACAATTTTTTCCGCCGCAAACGCGCAAAACGCGCCGCTGCCGTTTACCGAGCTGCCGTCACCCGGGCGCCGCCGCGGTCGGGCCGGGCCACATACACCTGCGGATACTGCGCCGCCAGCACACCGGCGGCAGCCTGCGCCTGTGTCTCGGTGTCAAACACACCGAACACCGCCGCGCCGCTGCCGGTCATCAGGGCAGTGTGCGCGCCGTTTTGCACCAGCAGCTGCTTGATGGTCTCGGTCTGGGCCGCGCCGCTGCAAAACTCCAGCGCGTTGCCCGCCGCGGCGCACACACCGGCCAGGTCGCCCGCCCGGATGGCCTGCTCCTGGGCAAAGCAGTCCGGGTGCACCGGCGAGCCGACCCGGTCGTAGGCGGCAAAGGCCTCCGGCGTGGCAACCCCGTCGCCGGGCATCACACTCCCGAACCCTCAGTCCGGGCAGGGCGGCAGCGGCCTTAAAAAATCGCCCACGCCGCGCACGCGGCAGGTGCCGCCCATCAGCGCAAAGGGCACGTCCGCGCCGATCTTTGCGCCCAGCGCGCACAGCTCGCTCATCGATAGCCGTGCGCCGTACAGCTCGTTCATGCCCACCAGCACGGCGGCCGCGTCGGCGCTGCCGCCGGCCATGCCCGCGCGCACCGGCACCGCCTTGTGCACCGTGATGTCCACCCCGGCCAGCAGGCCGGTGTAGTCAAAAAAGGCCAGCGCCGCCTTGATGGCGGTGTTTTTATCGTTGGCGGCCACGCGGCTGCCGGGCAGCGCAAGGTACAGCCCGGCGCTGCGGCGCAGCTCCACCCGTTCGTACAGCGTGATGGCCTGCATGGTCATGTCCAGATCGTGGTAACCGTTGGGCAAAAGGCCCACCACATCCAGCGCCAGGTTCAGCTTGGCCGGGGCCAGCACCGTCACCGTTTTCCGTTCGCGCATAACATCCTCCTCACAGGCGGAAGATCGGTAATTTCCGCACCTCGATGGCCTTGGCCGGGCACATCTCATGGCAGCAGAAGCAGCGGATGCAGTCCTTTGCGCAAATGCGGGCCTTGCCGCCGCTGACCTCGATGGTATGCCGGGGGCAGATCTCGGCGCAGCGGCCGCAGCCGATGCACTTTTTGCGGTCCACCACCGGGTGCGGCGCGATCTGCCGTTCCGCCCACTGGGCGGCCGGCGCCAGAAACGCCGGCTCGCGCGACAGGGCAAAATCCGTGCGGCCGGTGCCGCCGCCCTGGTTGCTGGAGGGCAGCTTCCAGTCCTCTACCGGCACAAAGGCGTCCGCGTCGCCGCGCAGCGCCGCCGGGTCGAACCGTTCGCTCACCAGCCCCCGGCCGGCCGCCGCTTTCAGGTAGGGCACCCGCATGGGGTCCAGCCCCATCAGGCCGCACACCGCCTGGTCCAGCAGAGGCAGGTCCTCGCCGCCCAGCACCAGGCCCACCGGCCGCGGCTCGCCGCCCGCCGGGCCGTCGCCCTCCAGGCCCACCACGGCGTCCAGCACGGCCATGTCGGGCTGCACGGCCAGCAAAAGGTCGGTGAGCATCTGGCCGAAGTGCTCCTTTTCGGGGAAGCGGGTGTGCCATTCGGCCTTTTGCAG
>CAMFSB010000073.1 GCA_945982465.1 uncultured Faecalibacterium sp.
GAGATGATCACCTTGGGCACCGTGTCGGAGTTGATCAGCCTGGATTCGTCACTGCTCACCGCCAGCTTCAGCCCCGGGAACGCGATCGGGTTGACCCCGGCGCGCACCAGCGCCAGCGCCTCCTCGTCAAAGCATTCGGTTTCGGTCTCATTAAAAATGTGGGTGGTCTCAATGGCCAGCGGGCTGTCGATGTAAACCGGGAAGCCGTCGTGCCCGCGCACCAGCCCCCGCTGCTTGATCTCGCGGAAAAAGTACAGCATTTCCTGCGTGCGGCCCACCGCAAAGCTGGGGATGACCACATTGCCGCCCCGGTCCAGCGTGCGCTGCACGATGGCCGCCAGTTCGCCCACATAGTCCGGCCGGGGGCCGTGGCTGCGGTCGCCGTAGGTGGACTCCATCACCACATAATCGGCGCTTTGCAGGTACTGCGGGTCGCGCAGGATGGGCTGGTCCACGTTGCCGATATCGCCCGAGAACGCCAGCTTGACGGTCTCGCCGTTTTCGGTCACCCACACTTCGATGCTGGCCGAGCCAAGCAGGTGGCCCACATCCGTAAAGCGGATGCTGATGCCCTCGCACACCGGCACCACCTGGCCGTAGGGCTGCGGCCGGAGCAGCCGCACCGCGGCCTGCGCGTCCTGCACGGTGTACAGCGGCTCCACCGGCTCGGCGCCCTTGCGCTGGCCCTTGCGGTTGCGCCATTCCGCTTCAAACTCCTGGATATGGGCCGAATCGCGCAGCATCACGTCGCACAGCTTTGCGGTGGCTGCGGTGGCGTACACCGGGCCGGAAAAGCCCTGTTTGACCAGCAGCGGGATGCGGCCGGTGTGGTCGATATGGGCATGGGTGACCAGCAGCGCGTCCACGCCGCCGGGCGCCAGCGGCAGCGGCTGGTTTTCGTACACGTCCCGGCCCTGCTCCATGCCGCAGTCGATCAGGATGTTTTTGCCGCAGGCCGACAGCAGCGTGCAGCTGCCCGTAACTTCGTGCGCGGCGCCGAGAAAGGTAAGCTTCATAGCGGCAGTCCTCCAAGCTGTTTTTCCGTCCGGGCAGCCAGCGGCTGCCCCTGCGTTTCCGCAGTGGTCCGGCGGCGGGCGGGCCGGGGTGCCTGCCGCCGCGTTTTATGCTTTGTTCCTATTATAACACGTCCGCCCGCGCCAAACTGTAAAATCCGAATGAAATGCGCTCGTGAAAACGCCGAAAGGCGCAAAAATCTTTTGTTCAATCTTGACAAGGCACAGGGGATGCTTTACACTTAATAAGTTGCAGAATGATGTAAAGTACGGTTTCATTTTACCACGCGATAGAGAGGGTTTTATTTATGGTTCGTAACGATTTGCGCAACGTTGCCATCATCGCCCACGTTGACCACGGCAAGACCACGCTGGTGGATGCCATGCTGCGCCAGAGCGGCGCGTTCCGCGATAACCAGGTCGTGGCCGAGCGCGTCATGGACAGCGGCGATATCGAGCGTGAGCGCGGCATCACCATTCTGGCAAAGAACTGCTCCTGCACCTACAAGGGCGTTAAGATCAACATCGTCGATACTCCGGGCCACGCCGACTTTGGCGGCGAGGTGGAGCGCGTGCTGAAGATGGTCAACGGCGTGCTGCTGCTGGTGGACGCGGCCGAGGGCTGCATGCCCCAGACCCGGTTTGTGCTGCAGAAGGCTTTGCAGCAGAATTTGAGCCTGGTGGTGGCCATCAACAAGATCGACCGCCCCGACGCCCGCATCAAAGAGGTCATCGACGAGGTGCTGTATCTGTTGATGGACCTGGGCGCGTCGGACGAGCAGTTGGACTGCCCCATGCTGTTCTGCTGCGGCCGGCAGGGCACCGCCAGCCTGGACCCGGACGTGCCGGGCACCGACCTGCAGCCCTTGTTCGACACCATCCTCAGCACCATCCGCCCGCCCGAGGGCGACCCGGACGCGCCGTTCCAGATGCTGTGCTCCAGCGTGGACTACAACGACTTTGTGGGCCGCATCGGCATTGGCCGCATCACCAACGGCACCGCCAAGGTGGGCGAGGAAGTGGTGGTGTGCGACTGGCACGACCCCGACCTGCGCATGAAAGGCCGGCTGACCAAGCTGTATGATTTTCAGGCCAACGGCCGCGTGCCCTGCGACAACATCACCGCGGGCGACATTGTGGCGTTTTCCGGCCTGCCGGAGGTGACCATCGGCAACACGCTGTGCGCCCCCGCGAACGTGGAGCCGCTGCCCTTCCTTAAGATCAACGATCCCACCGTGGAAATGACCTTCTCGGTGAACGACAGCCCGTTTGCGGGCCGCGAGGGTAAGTATGTCACCAGCCGCCAGATCCGCGAGCGCCTGCACAAAGAGCTGCTGAAGGACGTAGCCCTTAAGGTGGAGGATTCCGCCACCACCGATTCGTTCCGCGTGATGGGCCGCGGCGAGATGCACCTGTCCATCCTGATCGAGACCATGCGCCGCGAGGGCTACGAGCTGCAGGTTTCGCCCCCGCACGTGCTGACCAAGGTGATCGACGGCAAGACCTACGAGCCCATGGAGCAGGTGGTGATCGACGTGCCCACCCAGTACCAGGGCGCCGTGATGACCGGCCTGGGCCAGCGCAAGGCCGTGCTGCTGCAGATGGAGGCCATGGGCGACACCCGCACCCGGCTGCAGTTCCGCATGCCCAGCCGCGGCCTGTTCGGCTACCGCAACCAGTTTTTGACCGACACCCACGGCGAGGGCGTCATCAACACGATCTTTGACGGCTACGACGTGTGGGCCGGCATGATCCCCACCCGCAGCACCGGCTCGCTGGTGAGCTTTGAGACCGGCGAGGCGGTGACCTACGGCCTGTTCAACGCCCAGGGCCGCGGCACGCTGCTGATCGGCGCGGGCGAAAAGGTGTACGAGGGCATGGTGATCGGCTACACCCCCACCGGCGATGACATCGACGTAAACGTGTGCAAGACCAAGCACCTGACCAACACCCGCGCTTCCGGCTCGGACGACGCGCTGCGACTGGTGCCCATCAGCCCGCTGAGCCTGGAGGGCTGCCTGGAATTCCTGGCCCCGGACGAACTGCTGGAGGTCACGCCCGAAAGCCTGCGCATCCGCAAGCAGATTTTGAACCACGAACAGCGCATGAAAATGACCCACCGCAAGGCTTGATCCGCCGCAGGAAATTTTTCCGGTTTCCGCTTGACAAATCCGGTTTTTTCGTGTATTGTATTGCACAACATCGAAAAAAGCAGTGATGAGAAGAGTAAGCTTTCGCATTGGTCTCAGCAGAGAGCCCGGTCAGGTGCAAGCGGGCGGGATACAGGAAGCCGAAAATGGTCTCGGAGCCGCACGGGCGAAGAACAAGAGTTCTAAGCCTGTGACGGGTACGCCCGTTAAAGCGTCCGGCTGTAACCGCAGGGTCTCTGCGCCGCAGCTTCGAAGGCTGTTTCCCGTGAGGGGGCAGTAAAACAAGGTGGTACCACGGAAGCATTGATACTCCCGTCCTTGGCGGCATTGCCGCGCGAGGACGGGAGTTTTTTATTCCCGCCGGCGCGCACAGTGCACGCGCCGGCTTTGCGGCACACGGCAGGGCGGCGCGCAGTTCGATCCGTGTGCCGATGTGTACTGCCGCCGCAGGAAGGCCGGGCCCGCCTGCCTGCCGCGCGGCAGCCGTCTGTTTTCAGCCATGGCCCCGCGCCGGCGGGGCGCAACACGAATTATTGAGAGGGGAATTACCTTATGAACGCAATCACTCGCCGCAACTTTCTGAAACTCACTGGTCTGACCGCCGCCGCGGCCGCCCTGCCCGCCACCCTGACGGGCTGCGGCAGCTCGGACAAGGGCTTTGCCATTGCCGTACCCAACGACACCACCAACGAGGCCCGCGCCCTGCTGCTGCTGGAAAAAACCGGCATCCTGACCCTGAAAGAGGGCGCCGGCATCACCGCCACCAAGAACGACGTGGACAAGAACCCCCACAACGTGACCATCAACGAGGTAGAGGCCGCCCAGATCCCCAATGTGCTGCAGGATCAGGACTACGCCGTTATCAACTCCAACTACGCGCTGGGCGCCGGGCTGGACCCCATGACCCAGTCGCTGGCCATGGAGGACGCCTCCTCGCCGTATGTGAACGTGCTGGCCTGCAAGGAGGGCAACGAGACCAGCGATAAGGTCAAGGCGCTGGCTGCCGCTCTGCAGAGCAAGGCCGTGGCCGACTTTATCCTGGAAAGCTACGGCGGCGCCGTTGTGTCGGTGGTGGAAAACCCCGGCGACGGCTACGACGCCAGCGTGGACTACGACGCGCTGAAGGGCCAGACCATCAGCTGCGCGGCCACCCCCGCCCCCCACTGCGAGATTCTCGAAGTGGCCAAGACCATCCTGGAGGCCAAGGGCGTCGAGCTGGATATTCAGGAGTATGACGACTACGTCATCCCCAACAACATCGTGGAGGACGGCCAGGTCGATACCAACTACTTCCAGCACATCCCCTACCTGGAGGACTTCAACGCGCAGAACGGCACCCATCTGGTGAACGCCGCAGGCATCCACATCGAGCCGATGGGCCTGTACGGCGGCAAGCAGACCAGCCTGGACGCGATTTTGAAGTAAACCCGCCCGTTTGTTGCAGCCGCGGCGGCCGCCCGCCGGCCGCCCGGCTTTTGTACGCCCGGCCCGCACAGTCAAAGGAGCATTGCATCGTGATCGAACTACAGCATCTTTCCAAGGTTTTTCCCATGAAAGACGGCGCGGTGGACGCGCTGCGCGATATCAGCCTTACCATTCAGGACGGCGACATCTACGGCATCATCGGCATGTCGGGCGCCGGCAAGTCCACGCTGGTGCGCTGCATCAATATGCTGGAAACGCCCACCGAAGGCTCGGTGATCGTGAACGGCCAGCGGATGGAAACGCTCACCCCCGCCCAACTGCGCGCGGCGCGGCGCGAGATCACGATGATCTTTCAGCAGTTCAACCTGCTGATGCAGCGCACCTGCCTGAAAAACGTGTGCTTCCCCATGGAGCTGGCAGGCGTAAAAAAGGCCGACGCCGAAGCGCGCGCCAAAGAGCTTTTGGAGCTGGTGGGCCTGCCCGATAAGGCCCAGGCCTACCCGGCCCAGCTTTCGGGCGGGCAAAAGCAGCGCGTGGCCATTGCCCGCGCGCTGGCCACTGACCCCAAGGTGCTGCTGTGCGACGAGGCCACCAGCGCGCTGGACCCCAGCACCACCCACTCCATCCTGTCGCTGATCAAGGACATCAACCAGAAGCTGGGCATCACCGTTGTGGTCATCACCCACCAGATGAGCGTGGTGGAGGAGATCTGCCGCCACGTGGCCATCCTGGACGGCGGCCGTGTGGTAGAGGAGGGCGAAGTAAGCGCCATCTTCTCCAACCCGCAGACCGACGCGGCCAAGCGGCTGGTGTCGCCGGGCGGCGGCAAGGCCAGCCAGGAATACGATTCGTTGGCGCCCGCCGCTCATGTGGTGAGCATCGTGTTACGCGGCAGCAGCATCGAAAAGCCGCTGGTGGCCAGCCTTGCCGCCGAAACCGGCATTCTGGCCAGCGTGATCTCGGCCGACACCCGCGACATCGGCGGCAAGTGCTACGGCAGCATGCTGCTGCGGCTGCCCCGCGATGTGGACGAGGCCTGCCGTGCCACGGCCTATATCCAGGGCTTTGCGGACATTACCTATGAGGAGGTGAACGGCTGATGCAGGCATTTTTGCAAAACATCCCCAGCGTGATCTACGACATGCCCTTTGCCATTTGGGAGACCTTTTACATCACGGTGCTCTCTACCTTTTTTGCGCTGGTGCTGGGCCTGCCGCTGGGCGTATTGCTGGTGGCCGGCAGCGAGAACGGCGTGTTCCCCCTGCCCCGCTGGCTGATGCGGGCGCTGGACGTGGCGATCAACCTGCTGCGCTCCATCCCGTTTTTGATTTTGATGATCCTGGTGTTTCCGCTGTCGCGGCTGATCATCGGCACCACCGTGGGCACCAACGCCACCATCGTACCGCTGGTATGCGCGGCGTTCCCCTTTGTGGCGCGCCTGGTAGAGGGCAGCCTGCGCGAGGTGGACGCGGGCGTGATCGAGGCCGCGCAGAGTATGGGCGCCACGCCCATGCAGATCATCTGCAAGGTGATGATCCCCGAAAGCCTGCCCAGCCTGATCTCCAACATCACCATCGCCCTGACCACCATTCTGGGCTACTCGGCTATGTCGGGCGCCATTGGCGGCGGCGGCCTTGGCAAAATCGCCATCAGCTACGGCTACTACCGCTACCAGACCAGCGTGATGGTGGTGGCGGTGATCCTGCTGATTTTGATGGTGCAGGCGTTCCAGACCGTCGGCACCCGCCTGACCATCGCCTGCGACAAGCGCCTGCGCAAATAAACCGCACCGCCGCGGGCACTGCCCTGCGGCGGTTTTTGTAGCCCGGCCGCCGGGTATGCCCGGCACATCACAACAAAAAGGATGTTTGCCCTATGCCGCTGATCATTCCCCGCACCCTGCCCGCCTTTGACGCTCTGACCGGCGAAAATATCTTTGTGATGCACCACGAACGGGCTGCGTCGCAGCACATCCGCCCGCTGCGCATCCTGATCCTGAACCTGATGCCCACCAAGATCACCACCGAAACGCAGATCGCCCGCCTGCTGGCCAACACGCCTTTGCAGGTGCAGGTCACGCTGCTGCAAACCGCCAGCCACGAGGCCAGCCACGTTTCGCCCGCCCACATCGGCGCGTTTTACAAAACCTTTGACCAGATCCAGCACGAGCGCTTCGACGGCATGATCATCACCGGCGCGCCGGTGGAAACCATCGACTTTGAGCAGGTGGACTACTGGCCGGAGCTGTGCCGCATTATGGATTTCAGCGTGACCAATGTGTATTCCACGCTGCATGTGTGCTGGGGCGCGCAGGCCGGGCTGTACTACCACTACGGCGTAAAAAAGGAGCTTTTGCCCGCCAAGATGTTCGGCGTGTTCGAGCACCGGGTCACCCGGCCCGCAAACCCCTTGGTGCGCGGCTTTGACGAAACGTTTTATGCTCCCCACAGCCGCCACACCGGCGTGTGCCGGGAGGATATCGACCGGTGCGGCGCACTGCGCATCCTGGCCGAGAGCGACGAGGCCGGGCCGTTTTTGCTGAGCATCGAGGACGGGCGGCAGATCTTTGTCACCGGCCACCCGGAATACGACAAGGACACGCTGGGCAGCGAGTACCGCCGCGACAAAGCCAAGGGCCTGCCCATCGCCGTGCCCAAAAACTATTACCCGGACGACGACCCCGCCCGCGAGCCGCTGTTTCGCTGGCGGGCGCACGCCCATCTGCTGTATTCCAACTGGCTGAACTATTATGTCTACCAGAACACCCCCTACCGGCTGACCGAGCTGCAAAGCCTGAAAAAGCCGTAAGCGGCCGCCCGCGGCTTTGGCCGGCGGCCGCCATGGATGCAAAAACGCCCCGCCGTGCTTACCGCACGGCGGGGCGTTTTGTGTGTGCGGCCTGGCCGCGGCGCCGCGTATCGCCGGCGCGGCGGGCGGCGCATGGCCTGGCGGCGGAGTGCCTTGCTGAGGCATACGCGGCGCGGCCATGCGC
>CAMFSB010000074.1 GCA_945982465.1 uncultured Faecalibacterium sp.
AGCTCAGCCGGGCGCCGCTGCGGAAAAACCGTCTGCTCAGGAGCCTGGCGGTGGCCCTGATGGCCGAAAGCCTGCTGCTGGCGGTCACAGCGGCATCCAAGCTGTGGCTGTACATCGACCGCTTTGGCTTCACGCCGCGCCGGCTGCTGTCGTCCTGGGCGGTGCTGGTGCTGGCGGCAGGCTGCGTGCTGGCGATCGCCAGCCTGCGCAAGCCCTGCCGTGCTGCGCAGAAATGGATCTGGTTTGCCGCCGGCAGCTTTGCGCTGCTGTGCCTGTACTGAACCGGAAAGGAGTGTATGCGGTGTGATCCTGATCGTAAATGGCGCAAGCGGCCTGCTGGGGCTGGCCGCCTGGGCGCTGCCGGCTGCGGCACTGCTGCGGCGCCGGCGGCATAAGCTGGAATGGCTTGTGCTGATGAGCCTGACGGTCTGCGCGGCTTCGCTGCTGCTGCAGCTGTATGCGGTGGCGGTGCGCTGTGCGGCGGGGGATTTTGCCGGCCTCGACGACACAGCGGCGGCCGTCGCCTGGGCGGCGGCTGTGCAGCTGGCGGTAACGGCGGTGCTGAACACGGCGGCCGTACTGCGCGTTTGCAACGCAGCCTGATGCGCGGCGCTGGTGCTTTCGCAATAACTTTGCGCCGCCGTGCGGCGTGCCCGCACGTTGGTCCGAATGCGCCGGCCCTCCTTGCACCCGGCAGCTTTGGCAGGCTGTACTGCCGTGCGGTGCGCCTGCGCCGCACTTTTTTCCGCTTGGGCCTTGACAAACACCGCCTGATTTGGTATGATAATCGAGCGCCGAGCGTTTGTACACCGGCGAAAGTGGATCATGTGGAAAGATGGCTGAGCTGGTCTAAGGCGCACGACTGGAAATCGTGTAACGTGTCAAAAGCGTTCTGGGGTTCGAATCCCCATCTTTCCGCCATAACTGGACACCAGTTTTGATACAATGCGTATCGAAGCGGGTGTCCAGTTTCTTTTTGCAAAAGCCCCTGTTTGCAAGGGTTTTCTTATACTTTTTAACGATAACAGGCTCTACGGTGATTCTGAAATGGTCGCCGTAGAGCCTTTTCCGTTTTACCCCTCTATACCATTTAACGAAAGGTCTGTGGGGTGTGCATTTTGAGCCAAGGGGTGTGCACTTTTTAATTATTCCTCGGCAAAGAAAAAAGTCGGAGCAAACTCCATCCTCCCGCCGCCCATCGCTCTGCGCCGGTGTATTTTGAACGAACTGTAAATAATGGCGGCTGGGCATTGCAATCGGAACCGAGAGGACTATAATTATTAACATCTGTTAAATATTAACAACCGGAAAGGATTGAAGCGGCCTTGGAAACAGGAGAACTTGACGCGCTGCGCCGGGAAGTTATGCGGCTGTTTTTCAGCATTGGCAAGCAGATGAAGCGACAGGCGGCCCACGCGCTGCGGGGGATGCCCCGCATGGATTTTCTCACATTGTACCTGATCCACGACCTGGCCAAAAAGCAGGGGCGGGAGGAGATCTGGGTGTCGGAGCTGGTGCGCCGCATCCATACGCCGGCGCCTGCCGTCTCACGCACGCTGGGCTCGTTGGAGCAAAAAGGGTATGTGCGGCGGGCAGTGGACCGCGCCGACCGGCGCAAGACCTGCGTGCGGGTCACCCCGGCGGGCAAGGCCGTTCTGGACGGCGGGTTCGCCCGCTTCAGCGATTCCTGCAACGGCATCTTCCAGACGCTCGGGCCTGACAAAAGCCGCCAGTTGATCGCCCTGCTCAAAGAGCTGGAAGCCGCCATGGAAGCGCAGGAACTGGATGGGCGCGCCCCGCCCAGCGCATAGGGCGCACTGCCCTTCATAACCACAAGCGGATCCCGGCCACCCGGCCATAAAATCGAGAAAGGAAGCCACTATGCTCAAAATATTCCAGAATTATAAAAAGCATTGGTTGGGCTGCATTGCCGTGGTCGCCCTGCTCATCGTGCAGGCCTGGTGCGATCTGGCGCTGCCCAACTATACCAGCGATATTGTGGATGTGGGCATCCAGCAGGGCGGCATTCAGGACGCCGTGATGGACACCGTCCGCGCCGATACGCTGGATACCCTGATGCTGCTGATGGAGCCGGAAACGGCGCAGACGGTGGATACCGTCTACTACGGGGCGGCGGACGCCGCCGGCGTGCGCGCTCTGACGGAACAGGGCGCCGCCCAGCGCGTAGCGGTGGCCGATGCGTTGACCCGCCCGGCCGTGGGGCTGTACATGATCGCCCAGCAAAGCGGCGTGCCGCTGGATGAGGCCGCGGCCCAGCTCCGCGCCTATGCGGCCCAGACCGGCCGTGAGGCTGTGGCGGCTTCGGCACAGCAGGCTTCCGCCCTGCTGGACGAAGCGGCAGGCAGCTATGCCAACCAGTATGCCGCGGAGTTTGTCAAGCAGGAATACGCCGCCCAGGGCATCGACCTGGACCGCGTGCAGATGAAGTATTTGTGGGGCGCGGGCGGCAAGATGATCCTGGTGGCTGTGTGCATGACCCTGTCGGCCGTGCTGGTGGGTCTGCTGGCCTCGCGCATTTCGGCGGCCAGCGGCCGCGACCTGCGCACACAGGTCTATAATAAGGTAGTGGCCTTTTCCAGCGCCGAACTGGACCGCTTTTCCACCGCCAGCCTGATCACCCGCAGCACCAACGACATCCAGCAGGTGCAGATGGTCAGCATGATGCTGCTGCGCATGGTGGCCTACGCGCCCATTGTGGGCCTTGGCGGCGTGATCAAGGTGATGGAGACCAAAACCGGCCTGAGCTGGATCATCGGCGTGGCCGTGGGCGCGCTGCTGGCGCTGGTGCTGGTGCTGTACTTTACCGTAATGCCCAAGTTCAAGCAGATGCAGAAGCTGGTCGACCGGCTGAACCTGGTCTCGCGCGAGCTGCTCACCGGCGTAATGCCCATCCGGGCGTTCAGCCGCGAAGCCTACGAGGAACAGCGCTTCGACGGCGCCAACCGCGACCTGATGAGCACCCAGCTGTTTACCAACCGCGTCATGGCCATGATGAGCCCCGTGATGAACCTGATCATGTACGGCGTGATCACGGCCATCGTCTGGTTCGGCGGCAAGGGCATCGACGCGGGCACGTTGCAGGTGGGCGATATGATCGCCTTCATCTCTTACACCATGCAGATCGTGATGAGCTTTTTGATGCTGGCCATGGTCTTTATCATGCTGCCCCGCGCGGGTGTGGCGGCTGACCGCATTAACGAGGTGCTGTGCACCGAACCGGCCATCCATGACCCCGTGGTGGACAAGGCTGCCGGCAGGCAGAAAGCCGACTGGAACGGCGTGGTGCAGTTCCACGATGTGAGCTTCCGCTACCCGGGCGCCGATGACAACGCCCTGGAGCACATCAGCTTTACCGCCCGGCCTGGCGAAACCACGGCCATCATCGGCGCTACGGGCTGCGGCAAATCCACGCTGCTGCACCTGATCCCGCGGTTTTACGATGTGACCGAGGGCAGCGTGACGGTGGACGGCATCGACGTGCGCGACATGAAGCAGAGCGAGCTGCGCGCGCTGCTGGGCTATGTGCCGCAGAAAGGTGTGCTGTTCAGCGGCGACATCGAATCCAACCTGAAGTTTGGCGGCGCGTCCATCACCGACGAAGCCATGCAGACGGCGGCCGGTGTGGCGCAGGCCGCCGAGTTCATCGAAAAAAAGACCGAGGGCTACCACAGCCCCATTGCCCAGGGCGGCACCAACGTGTCGGGCGGGCAGAAGCAGCGGCTTTCCATTGCCCGTGCCAGTGCCAAAGACCCGTAGAGATATGTGGTGGACGAGAGTTGTGCGGCGCGGGATGACAACACCGACGGCCCGCTGCGCAAGGCGCTGCACGAGCATGTGGCCGACGCCACGGTCATCATTGTGGCGCAGCGCATCTCCACGGTGCTGCACGCCAATCAGATCCTGGTGCTGGACGACGGCCGCGTGGTGGGCGCCGGCACCCATGCGCAGCTGCTGGCCACCTGCCCGGAATACCGGGAGATCGCCCGCAGCCAGCTGAGCGAAAAAGAGCTTGCATTGAATCCGGAAGGCGGTGAGCAGTAATGGCGGAACAGAATCATTCCCATCGTCCCGCGCGGCGGGGCGGCCATGGGCCCGGCGGGATGCGCCCGGCCGAAAAAGCCAAGGACTTCAAGGGCAGTATCCGCAAGCTGATCGGCGCGCTGGCACACCACAAGGTGGGCGTGGTGGTGGCGCTGGTGTGCGCGGCGGTCAGCACGGTGTTCAACGTAATGGGCCCCAAGGTGCTGTCCAAGGCCATCACGGCCCTGTACGAGGGGCTGGTGGCCTCTGTCAGCGGCACGGGCGGCATCGACTTTGGCTATCTGGGCCGGGTGCTGGCCTTTATGATGGGCCTGTATGCCCTGAGCGCGGCGTTCCACTTTTTGCAGGGCTGGCTGATGACCGGCGTTTCGCAAAAGACCTGCTACGAGTTCCGCGCCCGCATCAGCCAAAAGATCAACCGCCTGCCCCTGAGCTATTTTGAAAGCAAGACGGTGGGCGAGGTGCTCAGCCGCATCACCAACGATGTGGACACCCTGGGCCAGAGCCTGAACCAGAGCATCACCCAGCTGATCACCAGCGTGACCACCATGATCGGTGTGCTGGTGATGATGCTTTCCATCAGTCCCCACATGACCCTGATTGCCCTGCTGATCCTGCCGGTGTCGCTGGCGCTGGTGCTGGTGGGCGTCAAGTTCAGCCAGAAGTATTTCAAGGCGCAGCAGGCCTACCTGGGGCAGGTGAACGGCCAGGTGGAGGAGACCTACGCTGGCCACGACGTGATCAAGGCGTTCAACCGCGAAGCCGCCGCCCTGCAGGAGTTCACCGCCACCAACGGCAAGCTGTACGAATCGGCCTGGAAAAGCCAGTTCCTCTCCGGCCTGATGCAGCCCGTGATGAACTTTGTGGGCAACCTGGGCTATGTGGCGGTGGCCATTTCCGGTTCGATGCTGGCCATTTCCGGCGTGATCACGGTGGGCGATATCCAGGCATTTATCAGCTATGTGAAAAACTTTACCCAGCCCATCACCCAGCTGGCGCAGGTGTCCAACCAGCTGCAGAGCATGGCGGCCGCGGCCGAGCGCGTGTTCGAGTTTCTGGAAGAGCCGGAAGAACAGCAAAGCGTTTCGCACCCGGCTGACCCGGCCACTATCGACGGCCAGGTCACCTTTGACCATGTGCGCTTCGGCTATACGCCGGATAAGGTCATCATCAAGGACTTCAGCTGCCAGGTCCAGCCCGGCCAGACCGTGGCCATTGTTGGCCCCACCGGCGCGGGCAAGACCACGATGGTCAAGCTGCTGATGCGCTTTTACGATGTGAACGGCGGCAGCATCACGCTGAACGGCCGTGATATCCGCGATTTTGACCGCAGCGCCCTGCGCGAGGGCTTCGGCATGGTGCTGCAGGACACCTGGCTGTTCAAGGGCACCATCATGGAGAACATCCGCTACGGCCGGCTGGACGCCACCGACGAAGAAGTGATCGCCGCAGCCAAGGCCGCCCACGCCGACCGGTTCATCCGCACGCTGCCCGGCGGCTACCAGATGGAGCTGAACGAGGACGCCAGCAATGTGTCGCAGGGGCAAAAGCAGCTGCTGACCATCGCCCGCGCCATCCTGGCCGATAACCGCATCCTGATCCTGGACGAAGCCACCAGCAGCGTGGACACCCGCACCGAGCAGCGCATCCAGAAGGCCATGAACAACCTGATGCGCGGGCGCACCAGCTTTGTCATCGCGCACCGGCTGTCCACCATCAAGGACGCCGACCTGATTTTGGTCATGCGCGACGGCGACATTGTCGAGCAGGGCACCCACGACGAACTGCTGGCCCAGGGCGGCTTCTATGCCGATTTGTACACCAGCCATTTCGAGGAGACGGCGTAACCCGCAACCCCACAGGCTCGCGCCGCCGCACGCTGTGCGGGAGGGGCGGGCCGCGGTGTGTTTTTCTGCAAACGGCCGCACCGGGCGGCCGCCGGCAGGACGATGAAAAAGGAGGATGCAGAATGTCTGAGCAAACCCCGAAAACCACTCCTTCGGCCCCGCAGGCCGACCCTACCGGCGCACCGCCGGAAAAAGAAAAGGGAAAGGCCCGCGCCAAATCTTTCTGGCTTACACGTTTCCGCAGGCAGATGGAGGAGCATATGTTCCGCAAGCACAACGGCACCTTTGTGCTGTACTGGGTGCTGCGGCTGATCGTGCTGGCGATCCTGATCCGCGCATTTTTCCGCCGCGATTATGAATCCGCCACACTGTGCGGCCTGGTGCTGCTGCTGTTTCTGGTGCCCAGCTTTCTCGAGCGCAAGCTGCGCATCACATTCCCCTCCGCGATGGAAAAGATCATCCTTCTGTTCACTTTTGCCGCCGAGATCCTGGGCGAGATCCGCGAATACTACATCCGCTATGCCTGGTGGGACACTATGCTGCACACCATGAACGGCTTTTTGTGCGCGGCCATCGGCTTTGCGCTGGTGGATATCCTCAACGAAAACCCCAACGCCAAGTTCCAGCTCAGCCCGTTTTACATGGCGGTTACGGCGTTCTGCTTTTCCATGACGGTGGGCGTGATCTGGGAGTTCTTTGAGTTCGGTATGGACCGGCTGCTGCTGTTTGATATGCAGAAAGACACGGTCGTGCACACCATCAGCTCGGTGATGCTGGACCCCAATGGCGGCAACACGCCGCTGGTGCTGGACGGCATTGTGGAGGTGACCGTCAACGGCCAGCCGCTGGGGGGGGGCGGCTATCGGGTGCACGGATTCTACGTCCGCAGGAACGCCCACAAGGTCCCCGACCGCGCAGGACATCGGTTTGTACGACACCATGAAAGACCTGTTCGTCAACTTCATCGGCGCGGTGGTGTTCAGCATGATCGGGTTTTTCTTTGTCAACTCCCGGGGCAAAAACCGGTTTGCGCGGCAGTTTATCCCGGTGCGCTCCGACCTGGGCGAAGCGGCCGGCGCCGCCGCGCCGGCAAACACGCCGCCCTCCGCACAAAAAATTCCTGCCGGAAAGACTTGACACAGCCGCCGATCCGAAGTGTAATAGCAGGGTAAGCCTATTAAAAAGGAGCCGTATCGTATGGATCTGAACGAAACCCTGCGCTGGCTGGACGCCGGCCTGCCGGAAGATATCGCCCGGCTGGCGCAAGCCGGCTTTTACGACGAAGCCATTGCCCGGATCGATGCCCGCCTTGCCGAGGACTGGGAGGCCTGCGGCAATCGCCCGGCGTACCAGGGCCTGCCCGAAACCGGGCTGACCCTGCCCGAAAACCCCGCAAAGCAGGCCCCGGCGGCCCAGGCCGCCGGCATGATCGCCTGGCGCGAGATCCTGCGCCGCCTGCCGGCGGAGTACCCGTATACCGAACAGCAGGCGGTGGAACTGGCCCGCGGGCAGATCCCGGACTTTACCGTGGCGGAGTTCCGCGCGCTTGTGGCGGAAAACCGCGTCGACTGGCGCTTTGTCAACGGCGAAAAACATTACGCTGAACGCTTTTGCGCCACGCTGCTTGATACCGACGCTGGCTTTGCCGCCCGGGCCGGCCAGCC
>CAMFSB010000075.1 GCA_945982465.1 uncultured Faecalibacterium sp.
CCCCCCCCCGTCGCCCGCACGGTCCTAGCCGGTCTACGCGGCGTCCAGCACGGCGTACACATCGTGCAGATGCTGGGCCAGGGCGGTGTAGAAGTTGGCCGCGGCCGTGCCGTCCGCTTCCTCACCGGCCTCGGCCTGCAGGGCGTTGTACTGCTCCACCGCCGCCTGGCACGCCGCCAGCATGGCGGCAGTCTGCTCCGCGTCGGCAAAGGCGTAGGTGCTGGTGTTGTACAGCGGCACCACCACATAGCTGCCGTAGTACATCTGCTGCTGCAGGTAGGCGGTCAGCTCTTCGTCCGGCACGGTCTGTTCGCCGTCGGGGCCGTACACCAGCTCCAGCAGGGCTTCCAGCTTATAATAATTGGATTCGTACCGCTTTAGGCTTTCCAGCCCGATGCCGTTGGCGGCGTAGGTATCGCCGTAATTATCCCAGAGCTGCTGGGCGTAGGCGTCCGCCTGGGCGGTCTGCTCGGCGGTCAGCTCGCCGCCCAGCTGGGCAAAGCGGGTCTCCACGGCGGCATACTGGCGCAGCAGGCGCTCCGTCTCACCGGCCACATAGTCGCTCACCGTCACCCACACCGTGTCGTCCGGGGCGGTTTCGTCCTCCTCTGCCTGGGACGAGGCCGCGTCGGCCGTGGCCACGTTGGCCGCCGCGTCGGGCTGGCCGTCCGCGTCCAGCGGAATGGTCTGCTTCAGGTACTGAGCCACGGTCAGCTTGGTCTGATCGCTGTTGGCCGCGCTGCGGGCGGTCTGGTAGGCCTGGAACTGGGCCAGCAGGTAAATGCCCGCCGGGATCTCCACCTCGCCCAGCGTGCCCACCGCAGCGGGGGTGGCCAGGGTGCACCCCGCCAGCGACGCGCACAGCGCCAGCGCGCAGGCCAGCGCAAGCAGTTTTTTCTTCATGGTCGTTCTCCTTCGTGTTCCGGGGGCGCTTTGTGCCCCCGCTTTGCGCCCGCGCGGCGCGCGGGGCGGCGTTTTTTTGGGGGATGGGCGCGGCCCGTCTTTTGGTTTGTTATGCGCCCGCGCGGGGCGGGCTTTTCGTTATTATAGCGTCCCGCCGCGCGGTTTTCAACCGTCAGGCTGCGCGCCCGGGGCAGGGCGGGCGGCCTGGGCCAGCGCCGCCACCACCTGCTGCACCGCGTCCAGCGGCTTTTCGTCGCCGTGCAGCGTGTAGCTCAGGTAGGGCTTTGCGCCCGCGCCCGGCACCACACGGCCGTCGAACGCCTGCAGCAGCGCCCGGATGGTGGCCAGCTCCAGCGTTTCCAGCGAAAAGGTCAGCACATCCTTTTTCTGGGTCACCTCGTACACGCCGGCGGCGGCCGCCAGAACCCGCGCCAGCGACACGCTGACCAGATCGCTGACCGAGGGCGGCGGGTCGCCGTAGCGGTCGATCAGCTCATCCAGCACATCGGCGGCGTCCTCGGCGGTCTGCACGGCGGCAATGCGCTTGTACGCCTCGATGCGGCCGGCGCTGTCGGCAATGTAGGCTTCGGGAATGTAGGCGTCCACCCGGATGTCGATCAGGCAGTCGCTCTTGTCGCGCCGCACCGGCTCGCCCTTGGCCCGGGCGATGGCCTGGCCCAGCATCTTTACATATAGATCATAGCCCACGGCCTCCATGTGGCCGTGCTGGCTGTGGCCCAGCAGGTTGCCCGCGCCGCGGATCTGCAAATCCCGCATGGCGATGCGGAAGCCCGAGCCGAACGCCGTGAACTCCCGGATGGCCGACAGCCGCTTGGCCGCCACGTCGGACAACACCTTGTCGCGCCGGAAGGTGAAATAGGCGTAGGCTTTGCGGCCCGACCGGCCCACCCGGCCGCGGATCTGGTACAGCTGCGCCAGGCCCATGCGGTCGGCGTCCTCGATGATGAGGGTGTTGCAGTTGCGCACATCCACGCCGGTCTCGATCAGGGTGGTGCACACCAGCACGTCGATCTCGCCGCCCAAAAGGTGCTGCCACACGCTGTTCAGCTCGTTTTCGGTCATTTTGCCGTGGGCGATGCCCACCCGCGCGCCCGGGGCCATTTTGCTCACGCGGGCGGCGGTGGTCTCGATGTTGTCCACCCGGTTGTGCAGGTAGTACACCTGCCCGCCGCGGGCCAGCTCCTTTTTGATGGCCTCGGCCAAAATGCCCTCGTTGTATTCCAGAACATAGGTCTCCACGGGGCGGCGCTCGATGGGCGGCTGCTCGATGGTGGACATATCCCGGATGCCGCTCATGGCCATGTTCAGCGTGCGGGGGATGGGCGTAGCCGACAGCGTGAGCATATCCACGCCGATAAAGCTTTCCTTGAGCTTTTCCTTGTGCTTGACGCCGAAGCGCTGCTCCTCGTCCACGATCACCAGGCCCAGCTCCTTGAACGCCACGTCCCTGGACAGCAGCCGGTGGGTGCCCACCACAATGTCCACTTCGCCGGTGCGCAGCCCGCGCAGGGCGGCCTGCTGCTGCTTTGCGGTGCGGAAGCGGCTGAGCAGCTCCACCCTGACCGGGAACGCCTCCATGCGGGCCAGAATGGTGTTGTAGTGCTGCCAGGCCAGCAGGGTGGTGGGCGCCAGAATGGCGCACTGCCTGCCGCCCATCACGCACTTGAACGCTGCGCGCAGGGCCACCTCGGTCTTGCCCACGCCCACATCGCCGCACAGCAGCCGGTCCATGGGGTAGGGTTTTTCCATATCGCGCTTGATCTCGGCGGTGGCGGCCAGCTGGTCGTCGGTCTCGTCGTACTCAAAGCGGGTCTCAAAATCCCGCTGCCAGTCGCCGTCGGGCGGGAAGGCATAGCCCTGCGCTTTGTGCCGCCGGGCGTACAGCTCGATCAGCTCCTGGGCCATCTCCTCGGTGGCCTTTTTTACGCGGGCGCGGGTTTTTTGCCACTCGGTGCCGCCCAGCTTGGCCAGCCGCACCTTTTCCTCGTCGCCGGGGGCGGTGTAGCGGCTGAGCAGGTCCAGCTGGGTCACCGGCACATACAGCACATCCGCCCCGGCGTACTGGATCTTTAAGTAGTCCTTGGTGGCGCCCTGCAGTTCCAGCCGCTGGATACCCGCGTACACGCCGATGCCGTGGTTCTGGTGCACCACATAGTCGCCGGGCTTTACGTCCGACAGGCTGGAAAGCGCGTCCTTGTTCTTTTTGCGGGCGGGCTTGCCGCCGGTTTCCTCGGTCAGGCCGTGCCGGCGGGAGGTGATCACCGCGCAGCGGGCAAAGGGGAACTCGCACCCAGCCGAAAGCCGGCCCGGCAGCACCTGCACCACGCCCGGCGAAGGGCGCACATCCCGGCTCATGCTGACGGCATAGCCCCGGTCGGCCAGATCGCGGGTAAGGGCGGCTACGCCCTTGGGCGTGCCGCACAGCACCGTGACCGCGAAGCCCTGTTTGACCAGCGGGTCCAGATCCCCGGTCAGGCCGGCCACATCGCCGCCCCAGGCGGGCAGGGCGTGGGCCGCCGCGTCCACCAGCTCGCACAAACGGAAGTCCGGCAGGCTGCGCAGAAAGTTTTCGCACACTAAGGTGGGCAGGCGGCGGGCCGCGTCCAGCAGATCGCCCTCGGTCTGGTACAGCCCCTCCCGCCCGGGGCACACAACCCCCTCCTCCAGCAGGCCGGCCAGCTCCTCGCCGCGGCGGAACTCGGTGGCTTTCTGCGCTTCGCGCACGGCCCACGGCTCATCGATGACAAAGATGGGGTCGGCAAAGTAATCCAGCAGGGTGGCGGGCTGCGGGTAGCGGATGCCCAGGTATTTATCCATGGCCTCGGGCATCAGGCCCCCGTCCAGGGCGGCCAGGTCGGCGGCCATGGCCGCTTCCATGGCGGCTTTCTTTTTGCCGCGGGCGTTTTTCAGCGCGGCGCGCAGGGCCGCGGCGGTCTGGGCCGTATCGCCGAACAGCACCTCGCGCGCGGGGGAAAGGTACACCTTTTCCACCGCGTCCTCACGGCGCTGGGTCATCAGGTCAAACTGGTGGATGGTGTCGATCTCGTCGCCCCAGTACTCGATGCGCACGGGCTGGCGCATATCGGGGGCGTACAGGTCCACGATCTCGCCGCGCACCGAAAACTGGCCCGGGCCGTCCACCTGGGCGCGGCGCACATAGCCGGCGGCGTACAACCGCTGCACCAGGCCATCGCGGCTGTACTCCATGCCGGGGCGCAGCGTGAGGGTATTGGCGCAGAACTCGGCCCGGGGCACCGTGTATTGCAGCAGGGCCTCGGCGGGCACGCACACGGCGCGCAGCCGCCCGCCCACCAGCCCGCCCAGCACCGACAGGCGGCGGTACTCGTATTCGCGCCCGGCGCCCTCGATGGGGCGCAGCACAAAGTCCCGCGGGGGGAACACCGCCCCCGCCACGCCCAGCGCCGCCAGATCCTCGGCAAAGCGGGTGGCCTCGGCCTCGCCGGCGGTCACGATGCACAGCGGGCGGCCCAGGTCTTTGGCCAGGGTGGCGTACACCAGCGCGCGGCCGGCCGGCGGCACGCCAAAAAGCGCCGCGGGGCCGGGCGAAGCCAGCGACGCGGCGAGCTTTTGATATTCGCTTGTCTGTTTGAGCAGCGGTTCGTACATAAAAGCTCCTTTGGGCCGCGGCGCACAGCACCGCGGGCCGGAACGCTGCCGGCGGGCAAAACGCGCGCCGGGGCGGCCGCCTTTGGGCGGATGGGGCGGGCCGTTCAGCGGTTGTAGCGGTTCTGGGCTTCGGCCAGGCGGCCGTCCATCACCAGCTGCGCGGCGGCGGCAATGTCGCCGTGCCGGGCCTCGATGGCCTTTTTATCCTCGGCCGGCAGGCGGCCCAGCACCCAGTCGGCCAGGTCGTAGTCCGGCGCGGGCTTGGCGCCCACCCCGATGCGGATGCGGGCAAAGTTTTCGCCGCCCAGCGCGGCGATGATGCTTTTCAGCCCGTTATGGCCGCCCGCCGACCCCGACGGCCGGATGCGCAGCTTGCCCGGCGCCTGGGTGATATCGTCGCACAGCACGATGACATGCGCCGCCGGGATCTTGAAAAAGCCCGCCGCCGCAGCCACGCTGGCGCCCGAAAGGTTCATGTAGGTCAGCGGCTTGAGCAGCACCACCCGGTGCGCGCCCACGCTGCCCTGGCCCCACAGCCCCTGGAACTTGGCCTTGGCCACGGGGATGTTCCACGCCTGCGCCAGCGCGTCCAGCGCCGCAAAGCCCGCGTTGTGGCGGGTGCCGTCGTATTTTGGCTCCGGGTTGCCCAGGCCGGCAACCAGCCACAGATCGTCTGCCATGGTCACGGTTTGCTTTCCTCTTCCAGTTTTTGTTTTTTGGCAATGTAGGCCGCCATCTTCGGCCCGGCCCAACCGTCCAGGTTGGTCTGGCGCTCGCGGGCGATGCCCAGCGCCGCCGGGGGCACATCCTTGGTGATGGTGCTGCCGGCGGCCGTGTACGCCCCGTCGCCCACCGTCACCGGGGCCACCAGGTTGGTGTTGCAGCCGATAAAGCAGTAATCGCCGATGGTGGTGCGGAACTTGCCCTCGCCGTCGTAGTTGCAGGTGACGGTGCCGCAGCCGAAGTTGCAGTATTTGCCCACGTCGCTGTCGCCGATGTAGGTCAGGTGGCTGACGGTGTTGCCCCGGGCAAAATTGGAGTTTTTGGTCTCCACATAGGCGCCCAGGTGCACGCCGTAGTCGGTGACGGTGTTCACCCGGATGTGGGTGAACGGGCCGATGTTGTTTTTTTCGCCGATGCGGCTGCCGTAGATCTGGCTGGCGTTGACCGTGGTGCCTGCGCCGATCTCGCTGTCCTCGATGAGGGTATTGGGGCCGATGACGCACCCCGGCCCGATGACGGTGCTGCCGCGCAGAATGCACCCCGGCAGGATGCGCGCGCCCGGCGCGATGCGCACGGTGTCGTCAATATACACGTCGCTGCTTTCGATGTTTACGCCGGCCGCGATGCGCTTTGCCAGCGCGAGGGTGCGGGCCTGTTCGGCCGCGGCCAGCTTTGCGCAGGCAGCTTCCAGCTGCTGTTGGGTATATTCCATAGGTAAACTCTCTTTCCGCCCTGCGGCTTTGATGATAGCAAAATTTGTTCCCGAATTTTAGCCCATTTTAGCTTACCGTAAAATTGGGCATTTTTCAAGGGAAATGCACAAAAAAGCGCAGTTTATTCTGTGATAACGCCGACAAGAAAAAAATTATTGATTCTGGCTTTCGGCCGTGTTCTTTGGTATAATATTATGGCATTAAAATCTGCGTTGCGAACGTGTGAAAATGCAAACCCGCGGCCGCCGGCAGGTAAGGCGGGGCGCGGCAGTATGCCAAATTTGGATTTGGAGGTAAATGTATGAGCAAAAAGTACCTGTACTACTTCAGCGAGGGCAAGGCCGCCTTTAACGGCGACAACACCACAATGAAGAACATCCTGGGCGGCAAGGGCGCCGGCCTGGCGGAGATGACGGCCGCCGGCATGCCGGTGCCGCAGGGCTTCACCATCACCACGGAGGCCTGCACCAAGTATTACGAGGACGGCCGCCAGATCGCCGAAGATATCCAGGCGGATATCTTCGAGCACGTCAAGGGCCTGGAGGAGATCACCGGCAAGAAATTCGGCGACACCGATAACCCGCTGCTGGTTTCCGTCCGTTCCGGTGCGCGTCAGTCCATGCCCGGCATGATGGACACCATCCTGAACCTGGGCCTGAACGACCAGTCCGTTGAGGGCCTGGCCAAAAAGACCTCGAACCCCCGCTTTGCCTACGACTGCTACCGCCGCTTCGTGCAGATGTTCGCGGACGTCGTCATGATGGTCCCGAAGAGTCTGTTCGAGGTTGAGATCGACAAGATGAAGGAAGCCAAGGGCGTCAAGAACGACGTGGACCTGACGGCTGATGACCTGAAAGAGCTGGTCGCCACCTTCAAGAAGATCTACGAGGACAACGAGGGCAAGCCGTTCCCCCAGGATCCCAAGGATCAGCTGATCGAGGCGGTCAAGGCCGTGTTCCGCAGCTGGGACAACCCCCGCGCCAACGTGTACCGCAAGATGAACGAGATCCCCTACGAGTGGGGCACCGCCGTCAACGTGCAGCAGATGGCGTTCGGCAACTCCGGCGACCGCAGCGGCACCGGCGTGGCCTTTACCCGTGACCCGGCCACCGGCGCCAAAAAGCTGATGGGCGAGTACCTGATCAACGCCCAGGGCGAGGACGTGGTTGCCGGCGTGCGCACGCCGTCCCCCATCAGCCACCTGGCCGAACAGATGCCCGATGTGTACGAGGAGTTCATTGCCATCGCCGGCCGTCTGGAAAGCTACTTCCGCGACATGCAGGATATGGAGTTCACCATTGAGGACGGCCACCTGTACATGCTGCAGACCCGTAACGGCAAGCGCACCGCCCAGGCTGCTCTGCAGATCGCCTGCGATCTGGTGGACGAGGGTATGATCACCGAGCAGGAGGCTGTCCTGCGCGTGGAGCCCAAGCAGCTGGATACCCTGCTGCGTCCCCAGTTCGCTGCTGCTGCGGTGGAGGCTGCAGAGGTCAG
>CAMFSB010000076.1 GCA_945982465.1 uncultured Faecalibacterium sp.
CGCGCTGCCCAGCGTCTGGGGCGTCCAAAGCGTGACCTCGTAGCCCTTTTTTTCCAGCGCGGCGCGGATGATATCCTCCAGCCCTTCGGCGCCGCCCGAGGTAACGCCCTTGCCCATCTGGCTGGCGGAACGAGCGGTGCTCATCACATACAGCAGCACGCGGCGGTATTGTTCGGGCCGCAGCGGCAGCTGATGGCGCACGTCCTTGACCAGCGTAATGGCCTTGTCGGCCGCACGCACCGCCATCTGCACGTGCTCCTCGCAGCCGATCCAGGCAAGCTGTTCGGCCGGGGGCGCCAGCGTGCCCTGCTCGGCCTTGCGGCGGTGCAGGCCGATGGACGCCTTGGTGGCCAGGATGCGCGCCAGCGCGTCGTGCAGGCGCTCGGCCGTAATAAAGCCGCTGCGCACCGCGTCGCGCACGCAGGCAAAGTCTTCGTCCACATCGTTAAAGCCCAGCAGCATATCGCAGCCTGCGGCAATGCAGGCGGGCAGGGCCTTGGTACGCGGCATGGCAAAAAAGCCCAGCATGTTGGTCTGGTCAGTGACCACCATACCGTTGAAGCCCAGCTTGCCGCGCAGCAGCCCGCCGATCAGCTCGGGCGACATGCAGGCGGTGACCATCTCCTCGTCCTTCAGGGCGGGGTTGAGCGCGCGCTGGTAGGCGGGCAGCGTAAAGTGCCCCACCATGATGGTCTTGACGCCCCGCTGGATGCAGTGGGCGTATACCTTGCCAAAGGTGGCGTCCCATTCCTCGCAGCTCAGGCCGTTGTTCCCCTGCACGATGTGCTGGTCGCGCTCCTCCCAGCCGTCGCCCGGGAAATGTTTGAGGCAGGGCACAAAGTTCTGCTCCTCCACGCCGCGGATGAACTGATCCACGCAGGTGATGACCCGGTCGGCGTTGTTGCCGAACGCCCGGGTGTTCACCAGGCAGTTGCGCCAGTTCAGCAGGATGTCGCCCACCGGCTCGAACGTCCAGTTGAAGCCCACGGCCCCCAGCTCGCGGCAGGCCGCGCGGGCGATGTCGTAGGCCACCTGGCCGTCGTCGGGGGCGGCGCCGGCCTGGGCGGCCGTGGCGATCATGGTGCCGTGCTTGAGCCGGCCGTCGGCGCCGGTGCCGCAGTCCGCCGAGATCAGCAGCGGGATCTTGGCGTTATCCTGCATTTGGGCCAGCGTTTCGCGGGCCTCGGCGCTTTCCAGCTCACCGGCGCGGAACGAGCACCCGCCCACCGGGTGCGTTTGCAGAAATTCCACCAGGCCCGCCCGGTCGCGGCCGATCAGCGGGTCGGCGAACAGCTGCCAGACTTTTTCGTCCTCGGTCATGCCTGCGATGGTCTGTTCCACCCAGGCGGCGTCCCCATCCGAAAGGTAAAACGGGTTGCCCTTTAAATCCACCATTGTGCCGCAGCCTCCTTTACAGCAGAAAAAGCAGCCGCCCCGGCAAAGGGCGGCTGTTTGCGGGTTTACTTGCCCAGCGCCTGGAACATCCAGCCCTTGTAGGCTTCCACGCCGGGCTGGTCGAACGGATTGATGCCCAGCAGCTTGCCCGACAGATAGCACGCAAACTGGAAGAAGTAGAACAGCTGGCCAAAGTTGTATGCGTCCAGCGCAGGCACTTCAAAAATCAGGCAGGGCAGCTTTTCGCTGTGGGCCGTGACCGTGGCGTTGAACGCGATCTTGTTGATGTCGTAAAAATCCTTGCCGTTGAGGTAGTCGAAGTTGTCTTTTACGCCGTCGCTTTCCAGCACCAGGCTGTCCGCGCGCTCCTGCACGTCCAAAAACGTTTCAAACATCAGCGGCGCGCCGTCCTGAATGTACTGGCCCACGGCGTGCAGATCCTCCGAGAATTCGGCCGCCACAGGGAACAGGCCCTTGCCGTCCTTGCCCTCGCTCTCGGCAAACAGCTGGGTCCACCACTTGTAGAAGTAGCGGTACTGCGGCTCAAACGCAGCCAGCAGCTCCAGCTTATAGCCCTTTTGGTAATAGGCGTTGCGCAGCACGGCGTAGCGCAGCGCCAGGTTTTCGCCCGCGGCTTCGGCGTGCAGCCGGCGCTGCATATCGGCCGCGCCCTGCACCAGCGCGCGGATGTCCACACCAGCCACGGCCATGGGCAGCAGGCCCACATAGGTCATGGCAGTGTAGCGGCCGCCGATGTTGGTGGGGAAGGGCACAAAGGTATAGCCGTTGTCGGTGCAAAGCTGCTCCAGCGGCGAACCGAACGTACCGGTGCAGATCACCCGCGAAGCGGCCTCGGCCGGCGTATAGCGCTGGGCCAGCGCCTTGCGCAGAATGCGGAACGACGCGCCCGGCTCCAGCGTTTCAAAGTTTTTGGCGATGCAGTCGATGGCAAAATCCTTGCCCTCCAGGCTTTTGAGCATCCTGTTCAGGGCGTTGGCCGACAACGTGTTGCCCGCGTAGATGATCTCGGGGCCATCGTCGGTTTTGAGCGCTTCGATCACGCTGCGGGCCGCATTGTTGGAGCCGCCCACGCCGATGAGCACAAAAGCGTCGCAGGTGGCGCGCACACGGGCGGCAATGGCTTCGATGTTGCGCAGGATCTCCTCACCGGCCCATTCCTGCACGTCCAGCCAGCCCTGGCTGTCGGCATACTGCGCCTCGCCCTGGCAGGCCTGAGCCAGCACCGGGGCGGCCGCCTGTACGGCGGCGTCCAGTTCCTCGGCGGAAACAACGTTCCGCTTATCCGCAAGTTTCAGCTTGAGCATATGATCCAGCACCTCATTTTCTGCGGCCCGCAGCCGCGGGCGCGTGTAATCCAGTGGTTTATTCGCTTCGCAGATCCATCAGTTTGGGCAGCGGCGAGCCGATCAGCGGGCGCACCCAGTTTTTGTAGGCTTCGGTCACGCCGTTGCCCTCGGCGTTGATGAATGCGTCCGGCATTTTGGCTTCGGTCATCATCACATCCTGAATATCGGCCAGGAAGGTTTCGGTGGCAAATGTTTCGCCCGGCAGGCGGCCCAGGGCCACCATTTTGCCGCATTCGCCGGCCACGGCGGCGCGCACGGCGGCACGGCCGCAGGCTTCGGCCTCGGCGCGGTCGGTCTCGCTCTGCCACGCGATGGACGCGCGGCCCAGCAGGCCCGGCTTTTCGGCCCGGGCCTTGTAGCCCAGCTTTTTGGTGATCAGGTTGGCCAGATGGGCCGACACATCCCCAAAGTAGGTGGCCCGGCCCACCGTGAAGATCGGCTCCACGATGGGGGTGCCGTCGGCATAGTGCAGCCCCTCGCTGGCCACGATGACGCCATGGCCTTTTTGGTCGATCAGGCGGCGCACATCGCGCAGAAACGCCTCCTCGTCAAAGGCGCGCTCGGGCAGGTAGATCAAATCCGGGCCATGGGCGTAGCTGTCGGTGGCAAGGCTGGCAGCCGCCGTCACCCAGCCGGCATTGCGGCCCAGCGCCTCGATGACCACCACGTGGATGGGCAGGCCCTCCACGTCGCAGCACACCTCGGCCACGCTGCCCGCCATGTAGCGGGCGGCACTGCCAAAGCCGGGGGAATGGTCGGTGACGGCCAGGTCGTTGTCCATGGTTTTGGGCACGCCGATCACGCGGATGTCCTTATCCTTGCAGCGGGCGTAGATCTTGCCGCAGGTGTCCTGCGTGCCGTTGCCGCCGTTCATCAGCACATAGCGGATGTTGTATTTTTCAAACAGAGGCACCATGGCCTCGTATTCGGGAGCCTCCAGCGCGTCGCGGCTGGTGCCGATGGCAGAGGCCGGGCTGGACAAAAGGCCGTGCAGCTGCTGCTCGGTCAGGTCGGTCACATCGCGCAGCTGCTCTTTCAAAAAGCCGCCCGTGCCGCCGATGGCGGCATAGACGCGCTCTACCTCCGGCGAAGCCTGCGCCTCGCGGATCACGCCGTAGAGCGAAGCGTTGATGACGGCGGTGGGGCCGCCGCCGTGCATTACGATCAGGTTGCCTGCCATGGTGCGCCTCCTTTGCCGGTGCGGATCAGCAGCAGCCGCAGCCGCCGTTCGGGCGGTGGCCGTAGGCGTCCATGCAGTCGTCCGCGGGGTTCTTCATGCACAGGTGCACGCTGGTGGTCTTGAAGGTCAGCGGCAGGGCCAGGATGTTGGGGTTTTCGCCCACATACTTCTTCTTGGCGTCGGCCAGGGCTTCCTCAAAGGTGGCGCGGGTCTTGAGGCCCATGCCGCGGGCATAGCCCGGGTCCTCGGCGCCCACGATGTAGATGGCGCTGGTGTTCATTTCGGCGATGTGGCCGCAGCTCATCATCGAGAAGCCATGGAACGGATGGAATGCATTGGCAAAGCGGTATTTGCGGATGTATTCCTCGTTGGTGGCGAAATACTCGCCCAGGCGGTTCATGTCGGGCAGCTCGTTCATCTGGTCGTGCTGGAACCACTCGTAGCACTCGCGCAGGTAGGGCCATTTCTGGTCGTTGAAGAAGCCGTTGCACAAGCTGGAGCAGATGATCACGCAGTGGTCGCTCATCACGCGCTTGAAGCGCAGCACCTGGGCGCTGAGCGCCTGCATCATCATGATGGGGTTGGTGCCCATGCCGTTGCCGTAGTGGAACTTCTGCGGCATACCGAACACCAGCACGTCGTACTTCTTTTCGGCCCAGTGCACATAGGTGCGCTGGTCGGCCACCTTCCAGCTAATGGGCATCATCTCTTTGGCATAGCCCGAGAAGATGGCGATCTGGCGGCTCTGGGAGTCCAGCACGGCGTCGCAGCAGAAGAACGGATGGCCCATGGCCTCTTCCATCTTCATGCTGATCTCGTTGAACTTATCGCGCATCAGGCTGCCGCCGTTGACGGGGGTAAAGTCGTCGCGGTGCATGACGGCCGGCACGTGGTGGCTGGCGATGCTCTTCCAGTTGGTGATGCCGGTGGCGCTGTGCTTGTAGCCGCCCGAATAGCCGCCGTAGGGGTTGCCGTTCACATGGCCGATCAGGATGGGCAAATCGCACTCGTAGACATACTTGTTCATCCACACCGGGTCGCCGCGGTCGGTCAGGCCCAGGTCCACCATGTGGGCGGGGTCCTCGGAATCGTGGCTGATGATCTGGCCGGTGGGCCGGCCGTGGGCGAGGCGGAACCGGATGGCCTGTTGCGCCACGCCCACGCTGTACAGTTCGCGCAGGATGTACTTGATGGACAGCTTGCGGTGGCTGGTGGCATGCTCGCCGCCCTTGACGCGGTCCGGCACCACGAACACCACCTTGCTGCCCTTGTGGGCCAGCTCGGTGACGGGCTTCATGCCGATGGGGTTGTGCAGGCTTTCCATGTAGGCGGCTTCCAGCTGGTCCTCGGGGATATAATCCGGGTCGGGGACGGTGATGCCGGGGATGAACTCGTCGGTGTTGTCCGGCAGGTTGGCGCCCATGGTGCCGGCGCCGTACTCAAACTCAAAATGCTTCATGGTTTCTCCTTCCGTTTATAAAAGAGGGCAGGCGGCAGGGCCGTTACTTGCCCATGTACAGGTGGATGATGTCCAGGTATTCGTCCGGGTAAAAGCCGATCTCGCCGGCAAAGCGGGTCAGGGCGATCAGGCCGCCGTCGATCTCGGGGATGGAGGCCAGCATCTCGGCATTGTCGGTTTTCAGGCCGCCGCCGTACACCACATCCATGCCGCCGGTCTGCTCCTTGACAAAGCGGGCGATCTTGGTGATGTAGGGCTTGTCGGCCGGGGTCTTGCCCGGGCCGATGGACCAGATGGGCTCGTAGGCGATGACCACCTTGCTCTTGTCCACGCCGTCCAGCCCGATGGAAAGCTGCTTGCCCAGCACCTGCTGCCAGGTGTCCTGCTCCTCGCTCTTTTCGCCGATGCAGTACAGCACGGTCAGGCCGCGTGCCACCGCGCACTTGATCTCCTGGTTCAGCAGGCGGTTGACCGCCTCGGCCGCGGCCGGGCCGGTCACGCCGGCTTCGGCCAGCACGCCCATTTTGTCGTTGCGCTCCTCACAGTGGCCGATCAGGGTGCTTTCGCAGCCCATGGCCTGCACCGCCGAAGCGCTGCGGTTGGTGGTCAGCGCGCCGAAGTTGCCGCCCACGGCGGTGTCCACCCGGTACACGCCCTGGCTGCCCAGCTTGAGCGGGCGGCCCGGCTGGTGGGCCGCCGCGGCGCCCAGCAGGTGCGCCTCGGGCAGGTACATGGCAAACTCCACCTCGGCGGGGTCGTAGTGGGCCAGGCCGTCCTGCGTGCCGCGCACGATGGCGGCGCCCCAGTCGGCCATGGGGGCCAGGCGGTTCACGCCGCCCAGTTCCACGGGAACGTCAAAGCGCTTCAGGTTCAGAAAAATATGTTTCATCTCAGATCGCACCCTTTTCTTCCTTCTTGTAGCGGTCGGCCATCTGCTCCAGCGTAATGGGCTGCACCAGCTTTGCCTTGCGGCAGCTGCCAAACTGCACCAGCAACGGCGCGCAGGCCTGCTGCACACCCTGGCGCAGGCAGTTGTTCAGCAGCACCAGGTCGGGGTGCGGCTCGCTGCCGCGCACGATCATCTGCATCACGCTGCCGCAGTAGTTGCGCGGGTCGAAGTTTTTGGGCTTGGCCACCAGGTCGGCGTACACCTGGCCGATGTACTTGCTGTCGCGCAGCTCGGGGTGGGCGGCAAACAGGCGCATCACGTTGCGGGTGCAGGCCATGCGGATGTCGGTGTCCACGTTGATCTTGTTGATGCCGCAGCGGCTCACATCCACCAGTTGCTGCACGTCGATGCCGTAGGCGTTCTGCAGATCGCCGCCCATGGCGTTGATCTCCTGCACATACTCCTGCGGAACGGTGGACGAGCCGTGGCTGACCAAAAAGCCGTTGATGCCCTCGTGCATCATGCACTCCTTGGTGGCAATGGCGATCTCGCGGCGGATCTTGGTGTCCTTGCCCTTGTTGGGGCCGTGCTGGGTGCCATAGCTGATGGCCAGCGCGTCACAGCCGGTCTTTTTGAAGAAATCCACGGCCTGCACAGGGTTGGTGTAGGTGGAAGCGGCGCTGAACACATGATCCTCCACACCAGCCAGCACGCCCAGCTCGCCCTCAACGGTGACGCCGTAGGGGTGGGCGTACTTGACCACCTCGCGGGTCAGCTCCACATTCTGCTCGTAGGGCAGGCTGCTGCCGTCGATCATCACCGAGGTGTAGCCGCCGGCGATGCAGGCCTTGACCACCTCCAGCGTTTTGCCGTGGTCCAGATGCAACGCCACGGGCACGGGGCTGTCGGCGCCGTACTGTTTGACCGCGGCGCCGATGACCTTGGCGCCGGCGGCCTTATCCTCCAGCGTGCCGTGCATGAAATCCAGATTGCCGCTCATGTACGCATTGGACGCCTCGGCGCCCTGCAGCAGGGCCGGGCTTTCCATGATCTCGTGGATCTTTACCGCCGCCTCGATCTGGCTGACGCTGTTCATGTTAAACGCGGCCTGGGCATACCCATTCTGATCGGCCGCCTCCAGGATTGCTCTCATCGGTACCAGCATAATTGACCTCCATCCA
>CAMFSB010000077.1 GCA_945982465.1 uncultured Faecalibacterium sp.
CAACGCGCACCCCCCCGCCCGGGCCGCCCGACCCGGGCTGCCCCGCCACCCCCCGGCCGCGCCCAAACACCTTGTGTGCCACCACATCGCCCGGCTTGTAGCTTTTGGCGCCGGCCTTTGCCGGCGCGGCCGCGGGGGTATACCCCTGCCCGCCGAACGTAATGGGCGCGGCCTGCGTTTTGCCGCCGCGGGGCGAACCATAGCCGCCCGCGCCGGGGCTGCGGGGCTGTTCCGGCGTGCTCCAGCCCGCGTGCCCGCCCGAGGCAAAGCCCGAACGGCCCGCGCGGTTCACCCGTTCGCCCGCATTGTATTCCCGGTCGAGATAGCCGCTGCGGGGCGCGCCATATCCGCCGCGCCGGGCGGGATATCCTTCGCCGTCCCCGCCGCTGCGGTACCGGCCCCAGCCGGATGCGCCCGAATAACCCGATGCGCCGCCGGGCACCGTCTCGGAACAGCCGCCACAGCCCCGGCCCATGCGTTCCAGCGCGGGGCTGCGGGCCTCGTCCAGGTACTCGGGCTGGATCTCGCCCAAAAAGCGGCTGGGCTCGTTGCGGCGGGTCTGTCCGAACAGCATGCGCTGCACACTGGAGGAAAGGTACAGCTCCTTTTTGGCCCGTGTGATGCCCACATAGGCAAGGCGGCGCTCTTCCTCCATGTCCTCTTCGGAATAGCGGCTCATCTCGCCGGGGAACACGCCCTCCTCCATACCGACCAGAAACACATACGGGAACTCCAGCCCTTTGGCGGAGTGGATGGTCATCAGCACCACCTGATCGGCGTCGGCGTTGTAGTTGTCGATGTCGCTGATGAGGGCGATCTCTTCCAGATAGCCCTCCAGGCTTGCCTCCGGCCCGCGCTGGTCGGCGTAGCTTTTGACGTTGCTGACCAGCTGGCCCAGGTTTTCCAGCCGTTCGCGGCCCTCTTCGCCCTGGCTTTCCAGCATGGCCTTATAACCGGTAATGGCCAGCAGCTCGTTGACAAATACATCCAGCGGGTACTGCTGGGCCGCATCGCACAGCTTTTGGTACATGGCGTAGAAGTTCATCAGCGCGGCCGCCGCCCGGCGGATGGACGCGTATTCGGCCGCGTGCGCGCACACTTCCAGCAGCGGGATGCCCTGCGCCGCCGCGATCTGGGCCATGTTGTCCAGCGTAGTGGCGCCGATCTTGCGGGCAGGCTCGTTGATGATGCGGCGCAGGCGCAGATCATCCTGCGGGTTTGCCACAATGGACATGTACGAGTGGATATCCTTGACTTCCTTGCGGTCGTTGAAGCGCTGGCCGCCGAGGATCTTATGCGGGATGCCCGCCCGGGTAAAGTAGCTTTCGATGGGGGCCGACTGGGCGTTCATGCGGTACAGCACCGCGTGGTCCGACAGGCGGCCGCCCTCTTTCAGGTGTTCGCCGATCACATCTGCGATGTGGCTGGCCTCATCCATTTCGTTTTCGGCTTCGTAATGGTGCACCTTGGCGCCATCGCCGTTTTCAGTCCACAGTGTTTTGCCCTTGCGGCCCAGATTGTTCCGGATGACGCAGTTGGCGGCGTTGAGGATGTTGGAGGTGGAACGGTAATTCTGCTCCAGCCGGATGGTTTTTGCCCCGGGGAACTGCTGCTCAAAGCTCAGGATGTTCTCGATGGTGGCGCCGCGGAAACGGTAGATGCTCTGGTCGTCATCGCCCACCACGCACACGTTGCGCTCCGGGCCGGTGAGCAGCCGCACCAGCTGGAACTGGGCCACGCTGGTATCCTGGTATTCGTCCACCAGCAAATAGCGGTATTTGCTCTGATAGTATTCCCGCACGTCGGCATGGTCGCGCAAAAGCAGCACCGTCTGGTAGATCAAATCATCAAAATCCAGCGCACCGGCCTTGCGCAGAGCGTCCTGATAGGCCGCGTACACCTTGGCCACCAGGCCGGTCCGGCTGTCGGTGCCGGCGGCGGCCGCTTCCCTGGGGCTGACCAGCTGGTCCTTCATGCGGCCGATGCTGTTCAGCGCGCTTTTAACGGGCAGGAATTTATCGTCCACGCCCAGCTCCTTGTACACCGCTTTCATGGCGCGCTGGGAATCGTCGGTATCGTAGATGGTAAAGCTCTTGGGGTAGCCGATCCGGTCCGCCCAGCGGCGCAGAATGCGCACGCAGGCCGAATGGAACGTAGAGGCGAACACCTCATCCCCCTCCTCGCCGCCCAGCATGCTGCGCAGGCGCTCTTTCAATTCGCCGGCGGCCTTGTTTGTAAAGGTAATGGCCATTACATTCCAGCTGCGCACATTCTGCCAGCGCAGCATGGGGTACAAAAAGCCGGGCAGCGGCGCGCCCTGTTCCAGCACCGCGCGCAGGGTGGCCACATCCTCGGCGGTCGCCGCGCGGGGCAACGCCGTGCTGCCGTGGGCCTTGCCGAACCGGATCAGGTTGGCGATGCGGTTGACCAGCACCGTTGTTTTGCCGCTGCCCGCGCCCGCCAGGATCAGCAGCGGGCCGTCGGTGGCAAATACGGCCTGGCGCTGCATCTGGTTCAAACGGCCGAACTGCTGTTCGATATATTGGTCGCGGAGTGCCAGAAACTCCGCCGTGGTATCATTCGCCATGGGGCCTTCCTTTTCCTTTATCAGTCTGCATTTCAGTATACCACACCCGGCCCGGGTTGCAAAGGGGCTTTGTCGTCCCGGCAGGCCGCCCCCTCTGCCGCGAAAGGCATTTCCATCGAAAAATCCCCCGGATGACAGCCCGATCAAGCTGCCACCCGGGGGATCTGATACGCTGAAGCGCATGCCGCTGATACCCGCGTTCCGTTTTACCGGCCGGTGGTTTGAAAATGGGAGTTCGCTTCCTGACCGCGCCGAACTTGGGCCGGGTCCCGTTTGCAGCTGCAACGCAGCCGTTACAGATAAAACACCGCGATGCCCGCCAGGATCAGCGCATTTCCCAGCAATTTTCGTTTGGTGAATTTTTCGCCCAGGATCATGCGGCTCAGCACCAGCACGAATACATACCCCAGCGCTTCAATGACCGGTGCGTTTTTGAATTCCACATGGGTAAAGGCGGCCAGGGTCAGCACGGTGGTGATCATCAGCAGGCCGTAGCCGGAGATCACCCATGGATTCACATACTCAAAAACCGGATGCTTATAGGCGCGGTTTGCCCCGCATTTGAGCAGCACCTGGCTGACCGCCGAAAGCAGTGCGCTGGCCACCAAAAGCCAGAGATATGGATCAGCCATCACTGTCCACCACCACCGTTCCCGCCAGCACCAGCACAGCACCGGCGATGTTGGGCAGCGTCACCGTTTCGCGGAAGAACACCGCCGCAATGCACATTGCCCAGATAATGTTTGTGGCGCGGTTAGCGTACGCCACCGAAACCGGCACCCGTTTGAGGATCTGCTGCCATACCAGCGCGTACACCCCCAGCAGCCCCAATTCCGCGCCGTAGAGCAGTACAAACTGCGCCCATCCCTGCGCGCCCGCCGCCAGCTTTGACATGGTGCTGGATAGAGTGTAGATCAGCACCGCGCCCTGCAGGCAGAGCAGCTTGGGCAAGGTGAACCCGGACTTATTTGCTTGTCCCACCGTTTTCCTCCTTTGCGCCGCAGGCCGCTCGCACCACATACTGGGGCGCGCGGTTGGCCGTGATATACAGCCGCCCCACATATTCCCCCAGCAGGCCAAGCATCACCAGAATCACACCGCTGAGCAGCAGGATCAGCGACACCAGCGTGGGATAGCCCATGGGCACGTCCCTGTCAAAGAAATAGTGGATCACCGTGTACAGCATATACAAAAAACCGCAGACCGCACTGACTACCCCCAGCAGGCTGGCGGCGCGCAGCGGCACTACGCTGAACGCGGTAAACCCATTGAGCCAAAGCGCCAGCAGCTTGGTCAGGGTATAACCGCTTTCGCCCTCCAGACGGGCGCGATGGCGCACCGGCACATTGCAGATCCGGCCGAACGAACGGAGGATCAGCCCTTCGGTATAGGCATAGGGGCCGGTATAGCAGCAGATTTCATCAATGGCAAAGCGTTTGGCCGCCCAGAAGCTGGTGATTTCCAGCCCTTTGGGCTTTTTCAGCAGGATGCGCAGCATGGTCTCGTTCATCCATGTGCCGAAATTGCGGAAGCGGGAGTGCATCTTCTGCGCCCAGCGGTAGGACGCATACACCACATCATTGTCCTCATCCAGCGCATCCAGCAGCGCAAAGCTTTCATCCGCGGGCGTCTGGCCGTCGTCGTCCAGCACCACTACCTTATCCCCCGTGCTGGCGTTCAGCCCCGCCATGATCGCGGCCTGCTGGCCGAAGTTTTTTGCAAGGCAGAACCCCCGCACATGGCGATCCTGCGCACTGCGGGCCGCGATCACCTCGTACACCTGGTCCGGCGATCCGTCGCTGACACAGATGATCTCGTAGCGCAGGGCCGGGCGCTGGGCCATGGTCTGCTCGATCTCCCCGATCACGGAAAGGATCGTGTTCTGCGAACGATAACACGGTATTACAAAACTGACATCCATTTTCTTTATTCTCCCTCCCCGCCTTCCTGCAGGCAGGCACGGCGCAGCAATTCCTCTTTGCTTTCTCCCGCCAGAATATAGTAGCCATACCGGGTAGAAGAATCCTCCACCGCATGGGTCATCGGCTCCATTTCGCTCACTTCCTGGATCAGTCCGGGGGCCTCGGCGCGGATCGTTTCCAGCTGCTGAAGCTGAGCAGGCTCCATCACAAAGCGGATGGCCGCGGCACCAAAATGCGGCCGCTGAACCAGCTGCAAAGGCAGGCCGAGCGCCACATCCAGCACATAGCCCACAAAGTCATGCCCGGTGGAACGGGGCACCAGCCCTGAACCGATGCAGTCGCCGCCCATGCGGGCGCCGATCTCCATGATGCACAGCTCCCCGGCCTCGTTCAGGCGGAACTCAGCATGCGCCGCGGAATTCCGGATCCCCAGCGCCGTAAGGGCACGGCCCAGGATCTCATAGACCCGCCGGGCCTGCTCTGCCGAAAGGCCGGCGGGCTGAAGATGCCCGGTCTCGATGAAATGCGGCGCGCCGGTGGTAAATTTTTGGGTGATGGCCAAAAAATGATGTGTGCCGTTCTGGCTGATGCTCTCACAGCTGTACTCCGCGCCGGCGAAGAACTCCTCCACCACGCAGGCCTTTTCAAAAGACAGCGGGGCGGAACGGCGAAAAGCCTCCCGCAGTTCCGCTTGGTTCTGCACCTTAAAAATGCCCCGGCTGCCCGAACGATCCGTGGGCTTTACGATCAGCGGATAGCGCAGCGCATCGGCCCGGGCCAGCTGCTCTTCGCCTGCCGCCTTGCAGAACCGGGGAATATACGCCCCCAGTCCCGCCGCCTGCAGCGCCTGGCGCATTGCATATTTGTTGGTGCAGCACAGTGTGGAACCCACCCCGTTTGCGGGCAGGGCCAGCGCATCCGCCACATAGTTTACGGTGACCACCGCCAGATCGGAGCCGATGGAGCAGACCGCGTCCACGCCAATGGCGCGGCATTGCTCTGCGATGGCTTCTTTTTCGGTAATGCTCAGCGGGTAAAACGCCGCTGCCTCCGCTTTGCCCACAGCTCCCTGCTCCCATGCGAACACATGGGACTGATAGCCGCGGGCATTGGCCGCCCGGATCAAAGGAAGCTGAAATTCATTTGCGCCGATTATGGCAACTTTTTTTGTTTCGTTCATCGTTATGTTCTCTGATAAAAATCCGTAACCGCCTGCACCACGGCCGCAGCGTCGCTGCGGGCAAGGCCATAGTAAAGCGGCAGCCGCACAAGGCGCTCGCTTTCGGCAGTCGTATACACATCCTCACCGTCAAAGCGGCCGTAAATACGGCCCGCCGGCGCGGAATGCAGCGGAATATAATGGAACACCGCCTGCACTCCCCGCATTTTGAGGAACGCGATCAGGGCCGTGCGCTCTTCCAGGTCTTTCGCCTTGAGATAGAACATGTGCGCATTGTGGGTGCAGTGGCCCGGGATCACAGGCAGCTGCACCAGGCCTTTTTCCTCCAGCGGCAGCAGGCTGTCGTGATAGAATTGCCACGACGCCATACGGTCGTCCTGGATCTCTTTGGCGCGCTCCAGCTGCGGCCAGAGGAATGCCGCATTCAGGTCGCTTGGCAGGTAGCTGGAACCCGCCGCCACCCAGGTGTACTTGTCCACCTGGCCGCGGAAAAATTTGGCGCGGTTGGTGCCCTTTTCGCGCACGATCTCCGCGCGCTCGGCCATTCCGGCATCGCGGATCAGCAACGCCCCGCCTTCGCCCATGGAGAAATTCTTGGTTTCGTGAAAGGAAAGGCAGCCGTACTCGCCAAAGGTGCCCAGCGCTTTGCCCTTGTAAAAAGCGCAGATGCCCTGAGCGGCGTCCTCGATCACGCGCAGGCCGTAGTGTTCGGCAATTTCCAGAATGGTATCCATTTCACAGCCCACGCCCGCATAATGCACCGGGCAGATGGCGCGGGTCTTATCGGTCACGGCGGCCGCGATCTTTTTCTCGTCAATGTTCATTGTGTCCGGCCGCACATCCACAAAGACGCAGGTAGCCCCCCGCAGCGCAAAGGCATCGGCGGTGGAAACAAAGGTGTAGCTGGGCATGATCACCTCGTCGCCGGGCTTGATATCGCACAAAAGCGCGGCCATTTCGGTGGCGTGGGTGCAGCTGGTGGTCAGCAGCGCCGCCGCGCTGCCGGTATTTTCCTTCAGCCATTCGTTGCACAGCCTGGTAAAGCCGCCGTCGCCCGAGATCTTTTGGGAGGCTACTGCCTGCTTCATATAGTCAAACGCTTCCGGCATGCAGGCCGGTACATTGAAGCTGATCACGCTGTTCTCTCCTTTACGATTGCATCAATACCGCATAAATGCGTACGTCACAGCCTTGATAGACACAAGGGAATGTCTGCATCAAAACCTCTTCGCTGCCCGGCTCCTGCCGGCTGAATACAAGATGGGTTATGCCGTAGCGGGCACACAGCTCCCGCAGTGTTGCCGGGTCGGTGTCCGGCGCAAACAGCAGCGAGTTCACTTCCCTGCGCTCATTGACCCACATCCACGGCGCCAGATCCGCCACATATCCGTAGCCTTCCATAAAAGCCTGCCGCCCCGAAAACGCGGTGTACACATTGGAGATGCCGTCGGTATGCACCGCGTCGGAATGGATGCGGTTGGTGGCAAACATCGTGGCGGCTCCGTCGGTGTTGTCATGCAGCCAGATCATAGCGGCTTCGTCATCGGCGGTAATCACCGTGGGATAGGGGTATTTTTCCAGCACCCCCACATCCCGCAGAAAACACCGCAGGCCGCTGCCCCCGCACCAGATGTAAAAGCAAAGCGCGGTGACCACCGCCACAGCGGCACCGCCTGCCGCCAGCAGCCGGCAGGCAC
>CAMFSB010000078.1 GCA_945982465.1 uncultured Faecalibacterium sp.
CCAGCTGGCCGGGCTGATCCCGCGGCTGCGGCTGCGGGGCTTTGGCGGCACCGATTTCCGGCCCGCATTTGCGTATGTAGAGCAGCTTTTGCAGACCCGGCAGCTCACCAAGCTGGACGGCCTGCTGTATTTTACCGACGGCGTGGGCACCTACCCGGATAAAGCACCGGACTACAAAACCGCCTTTATTTTCAACCGGGACGACGCCATCAGCCCGCGCGTGCCGTCCTGGGCGATCCGGGCGGTGCTTACCACCGATACCATTCGCCTGTTGCCTGTACAAACCGGGGAGGAAGATGTTTAATGGATATTGCAACCGCAAAACAGCAGATCAAAAACACCGTGCAGATCTACCTGCAGAAGGACGCGCTGGGCAACTACCGGCTGCCGGTGGTGCACCAGCGGCCCATCTTTCTGCTGGGCGCGCCCGGCCTGGGCAAAACCGCCGTCATGCAGCAGATCGCCGACGAGATGGGGCTGGGGCTGGTGAGCTACTCTATGACCCACCACACCCGCCAAAGCGCCATCGGCCTGCCGGTGATTGTGGAAAAGGAATACGGCGGCCGCCGCTATCAGGTCAGCGAATACACCATGAGCGAGATCATCGCCAGCGTGTACGACTGCATGCGCCGGACCGGCAAGACCGAGGGCATTCTGTTTCTGGACGAGATCAACTGCGTGTCCGAAACACTTTCGCCGGCCATGCTGCTGTTTTTGCAGTACAAGGTCTTTGGCGGGCACCGGGTGCCGGACGGCTGGGTAGTGGTAACGGCGGGCAACCCGCCCCGCTTTAATAAAAGCGTGCGCGAATTCGACGCCGCCACCCGTGACCGGCTCAGGGTGCTGGAGATCGAGCCAAGCTACCCCGCGTGGAAGGCCTATGCGTTGGAACACGGGGTCAGCCGCTGTGTGATCAGCTACCTGGACATCCGGCAGGAGGATTTTTACAAGGCCGAGACCACCGTGGACGGCCTGACCGTGGTGACCCCGCGCGCCTGGGAGGATCTGAGCGAGATCTTGCAGTACCACGAGCAGCTGGGCCTGCCGGTCAGCGAGGCGCTGACCGCCCAGTATTTGCAAAGCCGCCAGACTGCGCGGGATTTTGCGATCTATTACGAGCTGTACCAGAAATACCGCCAGGTCTACCATGTGGAGGAGATTTTGGCCGGCCAGTGGGACGACGGCGTGCTGGCGCAGGCCCGCGCCGCCCGGCTGGACGAGCGCATGAGCCTGGTCAGCCTGCTGCTGGAAGCGGTGTTCGGCCGTATGAGCCGCTGCACATTGCGGCACGACGCGCTGGCCATGGCCGCCGCCGCGCTCAAGCAGCAAAAGGCCGCGCTTTCGCAGCCAGGCGACCCGCTGCCCGCGCTGGCCCGGCTGGAGGAAGAATGGCGCGCCGCAGCACAGGAGCAGCCCTCTGCCCGGCGTGCCGCCTGCCTGGACCTGCTGGAGCTGGCCGAACGCTGGCGCGGCGAACTGGCTGGCGAAACGCCTTTTGCGGCCCTGCGGGCCTGCTACCAGCAGGCTGTGGCCCGGCTGCAGGCCGATGTGGCCGAAACGCAGAGCGCCGTGGGCCGGATGCTGCAGTTTTTGGAGCAGGCCTTTGGCCAGGGCACCGAGCTGAGCCTGGCGGTCAACGACCTGACCGTGACCCCGGCTGCCGCCGCGTTTTTGGGCCAATTTTTGAGCAAGGAGTATTTTGACGCCAGCCGCGGGCTGCAGCTGCACCGGCAGGAGCAGCAGTTGCTGGACGCCATTGACCTGACGGGGCTGGTGTGAGATGGAGCTGCTGCGATTTACCATCCGGGCGGACGGCACGTTGGGCGAGCGCTGGCACGAACCGGAACCGGAGCCGGCAACAGCCGGCGCGCCCCTCGGCAATGCGCTGGCCGCCCTGCTGGGCGAGGACGAGGACGATGAGGACTGGGGCGGCGACGCCCCGGACATGAGCGCGGAGTTTGCCCGCCTGGGCCACCTGCACGAGGAGGCGCGGCAGCCGCTTTTGCCCCCCACCGCCGACTTTGCCCCCGGGCCGGACGGCGGCCTGACGCTGCTGCGCTGGCCCCGGCTGGCGCGGCCCGCCGTTGTGCCCGATGCGGTGGAGGGCCGGCCGGTCACGGCCATCGGCGCCACCGCCTTTGCCGCCACCCATCTGGAGGACCGGCATTTTGAGGATTTTTACCACTCGCCCATCAGCTACAGCGTGTTCTGCATGCGCATGGGGCGTTTTTGCACCACCGAAGAGCCGGACGAGGGCGGGCCGACAGCCGTGCGGCTGCCTGCCGGGCTGACCCGGATCGGCCCATACGCCTTTTGGAAGTGCCGCAACCTGACCGCCGTCACCGTCCCGGACGGGGTGCGCGAACTGCCCGCCGGCGTGTTCGGCGACTGCGCCCGCCTTGCTTCGGTGGCCCTGCCCGCCGGGCTGCGCACGCTGGGCTTTCTGCCCCGGCTCACCGACCAGGTCATGCCGGACACCGGCGTGTTTGCCGGCTGCCACGCCCTGCGGCAGCTGACGCTGCCCGCTTCGGTGCAGGTGCTGGGCGCTCATACCTTTAACAGCGCCGGGCTGGTGCGGCTGACCGTGCTGGACCCGTGCCGCGATGGGTGGAGCCGGGCCGTAGCCGTGGCGCAGACCGCGTTTGACCACACCGCCGCCCTGCTGTGGCTGGACAAGGCCCTGCCCGACGGCACGGTCTGCTGCCGGCTGGGCCTGCCCGCCGCCCGCGACAAGATTTTGGCCGGCGACCGGCGCTTCGGTGCGATTCTGCGGGTGCCGGCGGACTTTTTCAGCCGGCCGGCCGGCTACTTCGACCGGCTGGCGCGGGAGGCGTTCCGGCTGGATTTTTCCGCCCGCATGGCGCTGGCCCGGTTGGAGTGCCCGGGCGGCCTTGCGCCAGAGGACCGGCAGTTTTACCGGGAGCTGCTGGTGCGCTATTTCGGCCAGGCGCCGCAGTTTATGCCCGGCACTGAGGGCGCCGGCCCTTACGCGGCCCTGTTCGATTTTTTGAGCCGCCTGCCTGATCTGACCGCCGCCGATGTGAGCGCGCTGGCGCGCACCGCGGGCGGGCTGGGGCTTCCGGCTGAACTGGTGAACCGCATGCTGGAGCTGCGCACCGCCCGCTTTTCGACCGTGACCGGGTTTGAAGACCTGGACCTGGACTGACCCTGTTTTGCTCCCCGTTCCGTGCGGCACCTAAATACAAAGGATAACCCCAAGGAGGATCATTGCAATGAGCGTATTCCGTGACGACTTTTTGTGGGGCGGCGCCTGTGCCGCCAACCAGTTTGAGGGTGCCTGGGATGTGGACGGCAAAGGCCCCAGCGTGCCCGACCTGTGCACCAACGGCTCTCACACCTCGCCCAAGTGGGTCACCCCCGCCGTCCGCCCCGACCGGCTGTACCCCAGCCACGAGGCCATCGACTTCTACCACCACTACGAGGAGGATATCGCCCTGTTTGCCGAGATGGGCTTTAAGTGCTTCCGCACCTCCATCAACTGGACGCGGATCTTCCCCACCGGCATGGAGGCTGAGCCCAACGAAAAGGGTCTGGAATTCTACGATCGGGTGTTCGACTGCTGCAAGCGCCACGGCATTGAGCCGCTGGTGACCATCAGCCACTACGAGCTGCCCTACGCCCTGGTGGAAAAATACAACGGCTGGGCAAGCCGCGAGCTGATCGGCCTGTTCATGAACTACTGCAAGGTGATCTTTGAGCGCTACAAGGACAAGGTAAAATACTGGCTTACCTTTAACGAGATCAACACCGCCACCATGCCGCTGGGCGCGATTTTGAACACTGGCACCATTCAGGGCTTTGAAGGCTCCACCGCCGATGTGCCCGACAACAAGGCCGAACGGTTCCAGGCGCTGCACCACATGCTGGTGGCCGGCGCCGAGGCGGTCCGCTATGCCCACGCCCATTACCCTCAGTTCCAGATGGGCTGCATGATCTGCTTTTTGACCAGCTACCCCATGACCTGCGACCCCGCCGACGTGGTGGCCAACCAGAAAGAGATGCAGGTGCGCAACTGGTTTTGCTCGGACGTGCATGTGCGCGGCGAGTACCCCAGCTACATGAAGCGCTATCTGGCCGAAAATGGAATTGCCATTGAAATGCAGCCCGAGGACGCCGCGATCCTCAAAGAGGGCACGGTGGACTTTTACACCTTCAGCTACTACATGTCCAGCTGCGTCACCACGCACCCGGATGTGGAGGACGTAGGCGGCAACATCGGCGGCGGCAAAAAGAACCCCTACCTGAAAGCCAGCGACTGGGGCTGGCAGATCGACCCCATCGGCCTGCGCTACACCCTCAACGAGATCTACGACCGCTACCGCATCCCGCTGATGGTGGTGGAAAACGGCCTGGGCGCCTACGACACCAAGGGCGAGGACGGCAAAGTGCACGACAGCTACCGCATCGACTACCTGCGCTCCCACATTGAGCAGATGGCTGAGGCCGTCCGCGACGGCGTGGACCTGATGGGCTACACGCCCTGGGGCTGCATCGACCTGGTCAGCGCCTCCACCGGCGAGATGGCCAAGCGCTACGGCTTTATCTATGTCAACAAGTTCGACGACGGCACGGGCGATCTGAGCCGCGAACGCAAGGATTCCTTCTACTGGTACAAAAACGTCATCGCCACCAACGGCGAGCAGCTGTAATCCGCTTTTCCCCCGCAGGCCGCCGGCCTGCGGGGGCTTTTTGCGGCCGGCGGCAGGGCTTTTTGCCCTGCAACCGCACAGCGCCCCGGCGCACGGCTCCCTTGAAGAGGTCTGCGTGCGCCGGGGCTCTGTGTATTGTTTTTGCGCGGGCCGCTTTGTTAAAACAGCCCCTTGTTGTACTTGAACTGCCCGTACAGGATGAAGCCAAGCCCCACCAGAAATGCGGGCAGCAGTACCGTATCCACCGGCGCCAGCACCCAGAATTCCAGCGCGAACGCCGCGATCATCCCCAGGCCGATGATCAGCGTGCCGGTGCCGACGGCTTTGCCGTATTTGGGGATATCCTCCTCCCGCACCCGTTTCCGGTTATAGGAATGCACGGTGCCAATGTTCCCCCGGATGTTGCCAATGCCGATCACGGAAATAAGCGCCCCCAAAACCAGCAATGCATCGTTGTTCATCCTACTTCCTCCTTTTTATTGCTACGGCCCCTGCCGTTTTTCCAAACCCGGCGGCCCGGCGCCGCCCGTTTTACGCCTTGTGCCTGCCCAAACGCCCCGGCCTAACCGGAGCCGCCTGCCTCCTGTGCCGGGCACAGTTCCACGGTCAGGATCTCCTCCACCGGGATGCGGCGCCCATCGGCCAGCACCAGCGCGCGGGCGGCCCGATCCAGCCGCTTCACCGCCCCGGCCGCGTCCGCATAGGCCCCGCCGTCCTTTCTGCCGTCCGGCACGAAGTAAGTCACCCTTACCGCCGTGCCCGGATGCTCCAGCGCATAGCGGAGCGCCCGGTCCGTCTGCTCTTTTTCGTACTCGTCCGGTTCGATCCGCCGGTCTGTCAGGCGGGCCGTTTCGCGGATGGCGTCGTCGTGGCCGGTAAGGGCCGCAAAGGGGGCAAACTGCGCCGCCCGGCTGGCCAGCGGCATCCGCGGATGCCGGGCCGGTTCGTGGTGCGCAAACTCCAGCATATCATCGTAGGGGCCGGCCTTTTCTGCCGCCATGGGGTCCACCTCCCTGCCGTGTGTTTGGTTTTGCGCGCCGCCCGCTTTACGCCTTATGCCCGCCGATCTGGGCGTTGCGATCCTGGGCGGTGGCGCCCTCCTGCAGATCCATCCCTTTCAGGATGGCATTTTTGCCGAATTTTTTCTTGATGGACAGCATGGCCTGCTGCATCCGGCGCTCCCGGTCCAGCTCCTGCTCTTCGTCGGCGCGCTGCTGCTCCCGCGCGGCGTAGTCGGTGAACAGATCCAGCTGCTCCACCGCGCCGGCTTGCTGCTTTTGGGCCTGCAGTTCCGTGATCACATGGTTGGCGGTGATCGTCAGGCGGCGGGCCAGCAGGTTCGGGTCCACCACGGCGTCAAACAGGCCCAGCACCGCGTCGGTGATCCGGCGGGCGGAAGAGGTGTGCCGCCCCAGATTGGCCGTGCCGTGGGCGTGCTTTGGCACCTTGCGGCCGTAGGCGTCGGTGGTGACCGGACCTTTGTATGTGCGGCGGATGGCGGGGTCGGTCAGGCATTCGATATCGTAGCCCACCGTCAGCACCATCTGATCCGCGGCAAGGCCCTTATCCACCAGGTCCAGCGCCAGGGCCTCGGCCATCTCCTGCGCGACCAGGCGGGCCTTTTCAAACGGGTAGGCACAGTGCAGCACCTGCCCCGCGCCCAGCGAATTGCTCTCGGGCCGGTAGGCCTTGATCTGCGCCATGGTGCACGGTTCCCAGCCCCAGGCGTGGTCGATGAGCAGTTCGGCGTTGACGCCGAACATCTGGTACAGCGCTTCCTCGTTTTGCAGCGAGCAGCGGGCGATGTCGCCCATGGTGTACAGGCCGTACTGCTCCAGCTTGCGCGCGTAGCCCCGCCCGACCCGCCAGAAATCGGTCAGCGGGCGGTGGCTCCAAAGCTGGCGGCGGTAGCTCATTTCGTCCAGCTCCGCGATGCGCACGCCGTCCGCGTCCGGTTCCACATGCTTTGCCACGATGTCCATGGCCACCTTGCACAGGTACAGGTTTGTGCCAATGCCGGCGGTGGCCGTGATGCCGGTCTGGCGCAGCACCTCCCGGATCATGGTCATAGCCAGTTCCCGTGCGGTCATGTGGTAGGTTTTCAGGTAGGCGGTCACATCCATCATCACCTCGTCGATGGAATAGACATGGATATCCTCCGGGGCGATGTATTTGAGGTAGATGTTATAAATGCGGGTGCTGTATTCGATGTAATGGGCCATCCGGGGCACGGCCACCTCGTACGACACCGCCAGCTCCGGGTGGGCGCTCAGTTCCGGGGCCGAGGAGGAGCTGCCGGTCAGCCTGCGCCCCGGCGCACGCTGCCGCCGTTCGGCGTTGACCCGGCCCACTGCCTGCACCACCTCGAACAGGCGCGCCCGCCCGGGGATGCCGTAGGCCTTGAGCGAGGGCGAGACCGCCAGACAGATGGTTTTTTCCGTCCGGCTGGCGTCCGCCACCACCAGATGGGTGGTCAGCGGGTCCAGGCCGCGCTCCACGCATTCCACCGAGGCGTAAAACGATTTGAGATCAATGGCCACATAGGTGCGCGCTTCCATCCGGTTTTCCCCCTTTCCGTACCGGGCCTGGCCCGCGGTTCACTGTGTATGTGCCGCCGGCAGCAGCCCGACCCGGGCGGCCGGGTACGGCCAGGC
>CAMFSB010000079.1 GCA_945982465.1 uncultured Faecalibacterium sp.
CGAAACGCGGGGCAGGCGGTTCATGGTCCAGTTGCGCAGCCGCGCGCGGATCAGATCATCGATCTCAGCCGAATGGGCGTCGTAAGCCCGCAGCAGCATTTCGCCGTAGGCGTCCACCGGGTGTTCGGCTTCATCTTCCCGGCTGGCCCCAAGCACCTCTTCCATGGCCTGATCGCCAAATGTCGCCGAAAAAGCCAGAAGGAATGCGTTTTCGCGGGCCTCTCTGCGGGGCAGTGCATTGTTTTGCATAAAGTTCCTCTCACACATAATGCCGCCTTTTCCGTTCTGTCCGGAAAAGACGGCGTATTGATCCACGTACAAATACCCGGCTCAGGCCTGGGGCTCGGCTTCGGGCAGCGCCACGCCGGCGATCACCAGATCTACGCGGCCCACAGCCACGTTGGTCATATTCTGCACCGACGCCTTGATGTTTTCCTGCACCTTTTCGGCGATCGCCGGGATGCGGGTGCCAAAATCCACGATCAGATCGACCGTGATCGCCGCGATGCCGTCGTGCATTTCCACCGTTACCGGCGGTTGCAGGCGTACGAGCTCCAGCAGTTCCTTCACCTTGCCCTGCGTGCCGCAGGCAACATCGGCAACGCCGTCGATCTCAAGCGCAGCGCACCGGGCGATCTTGGCGATCACATCGGTCGAGATCTGCAGGCTGCCGCCGGTAAGATTTGTATTCTGCACTTCCATATTCAGTCCTCCTGTATAGGCAATCCTGACTTCAGCCCTGCCCCGCCGGCCCCATTCTTTCAGGGGCCTGCGCCGTATACCGGGCGTCTTGCGGCCCAATGGCTGGTTTTTGGATATTATACCATTTTTCTTTGCATACCACAAGCACTTTACTTTACTTCCACCACGGTTATATCCTGCGCGGTAAGTTCGCTGCATTTGCCCAGCACAATGTCGCGGATCTTGGCCACCTGTGCCGCGTCCAGGGTGCTGCCGCCCGTCATAACCGTAAGATCCGCCGAGCCGTCCTGCAAAAAGCATACACAGTCTGCAAATCCTTTTGCCTTTACAAGTGTTTCGATCTCATTTTCCAGCGTCAGATTTTCCAGGCACTGCGTCAGCTGGGCGGTCAGCTGCTGCTTTTCGGCTTCGGTCAGCGAAGAGTTTTTCATGGCCTTTTCGATTTTATCCATCGCATCGTCGTAGCTTTTGGTGCGCGCCAGCCGCGCCTGCTCAAAAAATTCCGCGCCGCTGTTTTTGGAAACGCTTACAAGCTGCGCCTCCCCATAGCTCTTGTCGGTGGCTTCCAGCGCTTCCTCTTCGGTCAGCAGCTGATCCGAAATGCCTGCCGCCGTTTCCGCAGCCGCGGCATCCTCCTCCGTGCCGGCCAAAGCAGAGGTTTCCACCGAAAGCTCCGGCACGCCGGGGTCGGCACGGGCGTATTCCCAGTTCAGGTACACAGCCACCCCCAGCGCCACGACCAGCGTCAGCGCAGTGACCTTCCGTGTATTATCTTTGGCAGAATTTCTCATAGATGCGGTTCCTCCCTGCTTATTTCATCTTTTGTACGCTGATTCTGTTTGTGGACAGATCCAGTAAAGCCGACAGCATTTCTGTGATCCGCGCAACAACGACGATATCGCCGCCGCCCTCGCACACGACCGCCACCCCGCTGACAGTGGGGGATTTGGTCGTTTGGCAGTGGGCCGAGCCATCGCCCAGGATCACATGCGTCTCGATCGATCCATCCTCCCCTTTCTGCTGGGTGTCCAGCGCGTAGACTGCCTCCTCGGAAGAAGAAAGCGTGAGCATGACCTGTGCCTCCCCTGCGCCTTCCATCTGTGAGATCAGCAGCGCAAGGCGCTGTTCAAGCTGCTGTTCGTACAGGATCACATCGGTGGATGCGGCATTGTTCTGCCCGGTCTCTGCGGCGGGTTTGGCCGGCCACAGCTCAGACAGCAGCAGCAGCCCCATCCCGGCGATCCCCAGCCAGAACAGAAATCTCGTGCCGGTTTTTTCATGCAGAAATTCCAACCCGTTTTTTTTCATGGTCCGTTGCCCTCTGTTTGAAATTCGACCGCATCCGGCTGCAGATCACCCTGCAGCCGTTCGCGGATCCGGGTTTGCTGCGGATCGGTAAGCCGCTGTGCGCTTTGCACAAGGATCTTGCCCGCCCGAGCCTCCCCCTCGCGGGAGACCAGCGGAATGTGCAGCTCCACAGCCAGCCCATCCGCAAGGAATACCGTTTCGTACTGCTGTTCCAGCTGCCGCTGGCTTTGCTGCAGCACACCGGCTTCGTAATCCGGCAGTGGATGGCCGCCAGATGCCGTTTGGTCCGGCCAAAGTTCCAACGGGGCCACGTTTTTCACAACCGCCAGAACCGATACTAAAATATATAAACCCGCCACGGCTTTTATGAATCTTTGCGCAGCCCCCTCCGGCATCAGCCGCACCACCACGCCGCCGGCAATGCAAGCCGCGCAGAACGCGGCCGTAAGCGATTTGATCGTCTGCAAATGCTATCCCCCGCTTCCGAAACTCATCATCAACGCACTGGAAACCACGATCATGGAAAAAAACAGCGCCGCCAGTGCACTGAGCGTTTCCACCCCTTGCGCCACACAGTGCAGCAGCTGGGCGCAGGAATGCAAATTCAGGGTTTTGGCTAGCAGAATACAGCCCTCGATGCACAGCAGATGCAGCAGCGTGCGCATGTAAAGCGGCAAAAACTCCGCGCCGATCACCGCGATCACTGCAAACCCCAGCCCGGCCTTGAGCACAGCCCCCGCCGCCAGGATCGACTCTGCCGCTGCGGTCAGCGTCTGGCCGATCACCGGCACAGTGCTGCCCAGGGCTTTGCCGGTTTTCAGCGCCGCAGCATCCACCGACGCGCTGAAAAAGTGCTGCATTCCCAGGATGACTGCAAAGGCGGATGCGGCCAGGCGCACCGCCTTTTGGAGTGCCCGGCCCAAAAAGCCGCATACGGCTCCGGCCTCGTCGCTGCCGCTGACCGCACCGGCTGCCGCCACTGCCAGAAAACAGCGCAGCACCGGTTCGCTCAACTGTTCCAGGCATTGGGCCAGCCCCGTGATCAGCGTTAAAAAAAAGCTGCCATACAAAGCCGCCCCGGTGGGCTGACCGCTTGCCGCCATCACAGCCGCGTACACCGGGATAAAGCTGGCCAGATAGCTGCGCCAGCCGGCCATGCGGCTGCAAAACTCCGCGGTCAGCTGCAGCACAGGGGCCGCCAGCAGCACAAATGTACCGGCACAGCAGATCAGCTCCAGCGCAGGCTGCGTTGGCGAAACAAACAGCAAGACACCTCCGCCCAGCAGCAAAAACAGCAGCAGCCGCATATACCCTGCCGCTTCACTGCGCAGCGTGCCGAGCAGCGCGCTGCCGATCAGCTCCTTCAGCGTTCCGAACGGATCGGCGGCAAACTGCTCCAGTGTGACCGGCGCCTGCTCGATGATCTGCTGGGACTGCTGCGCGGCCTGGTCGGCGTTTGTGTCCTCCGCCCAGGCCGGAACCGCAGCGCACAGCAGCAAAAACAGCGTCGCCAGCAGGCCGGCCAGCCGCCGGGAACGCTTTGCTTTCAGGCAACGAACCCCAGCACCAGCCCGGAAAGCTCCTGCAAAAGCGGGAACGCCGCCGCCAGCGCCATGCAGCGGCCTGCCAGCTGAATGCAGCCGCCTGCGGCGGTCAGCCCACTGTCGCAACACAGATCGCGGCACCAGTCTGCGCACACAAGAATGCCAGCGGCCTTGACCAGGCAGGCAAAGGCCTGTCCATCGGCCGCAGCGCCGATCTGTTCCAGCCATTTGAACACCTCCGTTCCCGCAGTAAGGAAGAGCCAGATCAGCCCGGCAGAAACCGCGACCGCCAACAGCGGGGCCAGCTGCGGCTCGTAGTTTTTGACCAGGGGGTAAAGCACGCCGGCGGCCACGGCGAACGCAAGCAGCCGCAGCACCCCGCTCACAGATCAAACAGTGACTTGATCGTCACAAACAGGTTGCTGATCTCCTGCACCAGCATGGAGAGCACAACAATCAGCCCGGCCAGCGTGGTCATCATCGCCTGATCCTCACGGCCGGACCGGATCAAAAGCTGGTTGAGCACCGCGACAATGATGCCGATCGCCGCGATTTTGAACACAAGGTCGATCTCCATTGGGAACACTCCCTTTTTATGTGCTATAGCAGCAGGATCGCCGCCATGGCGCCGATCCCCAGCCCCAGCCGGCCGTACAGCCGACCGGCCTGCGCTTCAGCCTCAGCCGCCTGCCGGCCGGCCTGCTCAAAGCGCAGAATGTAAAAATCCAGCTGCGCACATTCCTGCTCCGCCATCGTGCGCCCCAGCTGCTGAAAGCACTCCCGGAACAAAGCCTGCTCCTCCGCTGTAAAAACGGCAGGCGGCGCAAGACTTTGGAACGATTGGCTCTGCAGCAGCTCCAGCGAAGTGTAAGCCGGGTTATCCGCCATACGCCGGTACAATTGTGTCAGATCCGTTTTGCGGTAGCCGATCTCCTCGCGCAGGCGCTGCAACAGTGCGGTAGTCTGGGCCAGCGTCCGGCGTCGGCAGACTGTGCGCCGGCAAAAAGCCCGCCCGGTGCCCCAGCCGCACAGCACCACCAAGGCAGCGCCCAGCACTTTACACAGAACGCTCAGTTCCATAGGCCTGTACCTGCACGATCGTCCCGGGAGATTGGCGCCCTGCCAGCAGGCAGGCCGCGCGCAGCATCCCACTTTGGCACAGCTGACGGAACTGCGGCCTGCGTTCCGCTTCTTTCAGGCTGCCGGCGTGCAACGTGCCCACCAGATCAACGCCGCCCGCAAAGCCCTGCTGCAAAGCCTGTACCTCTTCGGTGCTGCCCAGCTCGTCCAGCAGGATCACCTGCGGCGCCAGCGTGCGCAGCGCCATCTGCACCGCGTCTGCCTTGGCAACGCCTGCAATGACATCTGTTCCGCAAAAACCGCCGGGCGGCAGCTGCCGCCGGCCGAACAGCTCCTCCCGTTCATCCACCACAGCACAGATACGCCCGGCTTGTTTCAATTCACACGCGATCCCGCGCAGGACCGTTGTTTTGCCGCTTCCGGGCTCGCCAACCAGTGCCAGTGCGCCAAACGGTTCGGCCAGCAGCTGCCGCAGTTCCGGCGGCAAAGCCGGCACCCGCACACGTGCAACGCGCAGGTTCAGTGACCGGGCTTGTACCAGAACGTAGTGAGGTATGCGGCCGGATGTACTGCGCACATAGCGTCCGCCCACCCCAACGCGGTGCCCGCCCGCCAGCGTAAGATACCCGCCGGCAAGCTCGTCCTCGTAGGAGTGGAGCGAATTGCCCGCCATAAACAGCAGGCATTCTTCGATTTGCGCCTGTGTCAGCCGCAGCCTGCCCATTGCGGCAAGAGCAGGGCTGATTTGCGCGGCGCTGCACGGCCGCCCCTGCAGCGTAAAGACCACCGGCTCGCCGGCACGCAGGCGGATCTCCTGGATCTGCGCCGCCTGCCCGGGCGGCACAGCCGCCAAAAGGTCCGCCAGCCAGCAGGGCAGCGCCTGGATCGCTTCGTAATACTCGTCCATTCTTTTTTCACCCCGGTAACAGAATATGCCGCTGCAGGCAAACTAGAACCCACAAACACAAAAAGGCTGAACGGCGGCTTCGCATCTGCGTGCAAAGCTGCTCGTTCAGCCTTTTTGTGATAAAACATATGGGTTCGCTGCCGGGGCGGTCACTCCAGCATCTGCAGAAATTCCTGCTCGGTCAGCACCGGGATGCCCAGGCTCTGCGCCTTGGTCAGCTTGGAGCCGGCAGCCGTGCCGGCCAGCACATAGCTGGTTTTTTTTGACACTGAGCCGCTGGCCTTGCCGCCGTTTTTCACAATCAGCGCTTCGGCTTCGCTGCGGGAAAGCGTTTCCAGCGTGCCGGTCACCACTACGGTTTTACCTGCAAGCTTGGTGGTTTTTTCGCCGCCGTGCCAGGTCATGTTCACTCCGCTGGCGGTCAGACGCTCCAAAAGATCCGCCGTGCCCTCGCGGGCGAAAAACTCCACCACACTCTGCGCCATCACGCCGCCAAAGCCGTCGATGGAGCAGACCTCCTCAGCAGACGCGGCGCGCACCGCGTCCATGGAGCCAAAATGTTCCGCCAGCAGGGCCGCCGCTTTATCGCCGATGTTGCGGATGCCCAAGCCGAACAGCAGCTTATCCAGGTTGTTATCCTTTGACGCGGCGATCGCCCGCAGCAGATTTTCCGCGCTTTTATCCTTGAATTTATCCAGCGTCAGCAGTTGCTCTTTGGTCAATGTGTAAATATCAGCCGCGGAGTGCACCACGCCCTTTTCCCCCAGCTGCGTGCATACTGCCTCGCCCATGCCGTCGATGTCCATTGCTCCGCGGCTGGCAAAATGGATCAGGTTGCGCAGCGCCTGGGCCGGGCACTCGGGGTTGATGCAGCGCAGCGCAGCTTCATCCTCCAGATGCACGGCGGCCGAACCGCAGGACGGGCAGATGTGCGGCATTACATAGGGCCGCGCGCCCTCCTTGTGCTTTGTTACGCCGATCACCTCGGGGATAATGTCCCCCGCCTTGCGTACCTGAATGGTATCGCCCATGCAAAGCCCCAGTTGGCGAATGAACTCCTCGTTATGCAAAATCGCACGGGCCACCGTTGTGCCCGCCAGAAACACCGGGGTGAAACGGGCGGTGGGCGTCCACCTCCAGCAGTTCGGCTTCCTTGACCTCGGGCGGGTACTTGAACGCGATAGCCCAGCGCGGGAATTTGTTGGTTGAACCCAGTGCGTCGCGCTGTGCGAAGTCATTTACCTTTACAACTGCGCCGTCCATATCAAAGCTCAGGCTGCTGCGGCCGTCGCCAATGCGCTGGATCTCCGCAATGGCATCATCAATGGAATGATAGATGTTGTACCGGGGCGATACCGGCAGGCCCAGGCTTTTGCAGTAATCCAGGCTTTCAGCATGCGAAGAAAGGGTTTTGCCCCGAATCTGCTGAATGTTGAAAATAAAGATCGAAAGCCCGCGGCCGGCCGTGATCTTAGGGTCCTTCTGCCGCAGCGAGCCCGCCGCCGCGTTGCGCGGGTTTTTGAATGGAGTCACGCCCAGGTTTTCCTGTTCGGCGCACAGCGCGGCAAAGGCATCGTGCGGCATATAGACTTCGCCGCGTACTTCCAGATACTCCGGCGCGCCGGGCAGCGTTTTGGGAATGGCGGAGATCGCCATCACGTTGGCGGTCACATCTTCGCCCACCAGGCCGTCGCCGCGGGTGGATGCGCGCACCAGGCGGCCGTTTTCGTATTCCAGACTGCACGAAAGGCCGTCGATTTTCA
>CAMFSB010000080.1 GCA_945982465.1 uncultured Faecalibacterium sp.
ACCTACTGGTTCATCTGGATCCCGGCCGGTGTCTGCATCCTGCTGACCGTTCTGGCGTTCAACTTTGTGGGCGACGGCCTGCGCGATGCGTTTGACCCGAAAATGAAGCGGTAATCAAGGAGGAGAGACTATGGCTAAAAAGAATGCGGAGGGCTACCTTTCGGCAAAGGAGTCCCGGCGGATCAGCCGTGAGAACCGCAAGATCACCAATGAACTGGAAAAAAAGCGCAAGCGCAAAAACGTGCCCGAATCGGAATACCTGACCGAGATGCACGACCCGGGCAACGCGGTGGAGTTTGACGATCTGCACACCTACTTCTTTACCGACGCCGGTACCGTCAAAAGCGTGGACGGCGTGAGCTTTGAAGTGCCCATCGGCAAAACCGTGGGCGTGGTGGGCGAGTCCGGCTGCGGCAAGTCGGTCACCAGCCTGTCGCTGATGCAGCTTCTGCAGCGGCCGCAGGGCCAGGTGGTCGGCGGCTCCATCCGCCTGAATCTGGGCGATAAGGCCTACGACGTGACCAAAACGCCCAACGAAGTAATGCAGAAGCTGCGCGGCAACTATATCTCCATGATCTTTCAGGAGCCGATGACCGCCCTGAACCCGGTGTTCCGCATCGGCGACCAGGTGGATGAGGTCATTGCCCTGCACGACGGCGAGGGCAAAAGCAAGGAGGACGTGAAAAAGCGCACCATCGAGCTGCTGGAGATGGTGGGCATCGCCAACAGCGAGGGCGTGTACCGGATGTACCCCCACGAGCTTTCGGGCGGCATGCGCCAGCGCGTAATGATCGCCATGGCGCTGGCCTGCAACCCCAAGATCATCATTGCCGACGAGCCCACCACCGCCCTGGACGTGACGATCCAGGCGCAGATCCTGGACCTGCTGCGTCAGCTGAAGGACAAGATCAATTCGTCCATCATGTTCATCACCCATGATCTGGGCGTGATCGCCGAAATGGCGGATTACGTGGTGGTCATGTACGCGGGCCGCATCATCGAAAAAGGCACCGTGCAGGAGATCTTTGCCAATCCCGCCCACCCCTACACCATCGGCCTGATGGCCTCCAAGCCTGTGGTGGGCAAGCAGGTGGATAAGCTGTATTCCATCCCCGGCAAGGTGCCCAACCCGGTCAATATGCCGCATTACTGCTATTTCAAGGATCGCTGCGAAATGTGCGTGGAACAGTGCAGCGGCGACTATCCGTGCGAGATCAGCCTGTCGCCCACGCATAAGGTCAGCTGCTACCGTTATTACGACGCTGCAACAAAAGAGGGAGGCAAAGCGTAATGGCACTGGAAAAAACCAAGGCGGCTCTGGCCGTGGAAAACGACTTTACCCCCGTCACCTACGACCCGCAGTATATCCTGATGGTCAACCAACTCAAAAAGTATTTCCCCATCAAGGGAGGCATGATCTCCAAGACCGTGGGCTATGTCAAGGCGGTGGACGGCGTTACCTTTAACCTGAAGCGCGGCACCACCATGGGCCTGGTGGGCGAGTCGGGCTGCGGCAAAACCACCACCGGCCGCACCATCCTGCGCCTGTCGGGCGAAAAGACCGGCGGCCAGGTGCTGTTCAATGGCCAGGAGGTCTACGACATCCCCAACAAGGAAATGCGCGCCCTGCGCACCAAGATGCAGATCATCTTCCAGGACCCGTTCTCCAGTCTGTCGCCCCGCCTGCCCGTGGGCGAGATCATCGGCGAGGCGGTGCGCGAGCACAACCTGGTACCCAAGGAGGATTTTGACGATTATATCGATCAGGTCATGGACGACTGCGGCCTGCAGCCCTTCCACAAGGATCGCTATCCCCACGAGTTTTCCGGCGGCCAGCGCCAGCGCATCTGCATCGCCCGCGCGCTGGCACTGAACCCGGAGTTCGTGGTGTGCGACGAGCCGGTGTCGGCGCTGGACGTGTCGATCCAGGCGCAGATCATCAACCTGCTGAAGGAACTGCAGGAAAAGCGTAACCTGACCTACCTGTTCATCAGCCACGACCTGTCGGTGGTGGAGCATATCTCCGATACCGTGGGCGTGATGTATCTGGGCAACCTGGTGGAGTACGGCGCCACGGCGGATATCTTTAAACACCCGCTGCACCCCTACACCAAGGCGCTGTTCTCGGCCATCCCTGTGCCGGACCCCACCGCCAAGATGAACCGCATCGTGCTGGAAGGCTCGATCCCCTCGCCGGCCAATCCCCCCGCGGGCTGCAAGTTCCACACCCGCTGCGCCAACTGCATGGAGCGCTGCAAGCATGAAGTGCCGGTCCAGCGCGAGGTGGAGCCGGGCCACTTTGTGGTCTGCCACCTGTACGACCAATGAGCCGCTTTGAGAAACGGGCCGGCCGCCCCGAGCAGGAGGATGACGGCCATACCATTGCGGACATGAGCATGCTGGACAGCCGCCCGGCGTTCCCGGGCAGGCGGCCGGCAAAGCGCGAAGAGCCGGCCGGGCCGTCCGCCCAGCCGGACCGCCCCTGGGAAGAACAGGGCCTTACGCGCAAGGAACGGCTGATGGTGGTGCTGGGCGCGCTGAAAGCCACCCTGCTGATTGCGGCGGTGTATATCGCGGGCGCGGCGCTGCTGATCTGGCTGATGGTGACGCTGTGGCCATAAAGCGGCCGCGCGTCCCGTACAAAATGCAAAAACGACCCGGTCCCCGGGCCGGCCCTGTTGGGCTGGCTGTAAGGGGGCCGGGCCGTTTTTTTGCCGCCGGGCGGCCTGTGTGCCGGGCAGCAGGCCGGGCACCGAGCCGGCCCGGAAGGCGCGGCAGGTACGCCCTGCCCGTGAAGAGATGGGCTGTCCCTCTGCCGCCGGGCAGCAGGCTCTGCCAGCGCAGCAAGCATCCAGCCCGCGCGGGGGCAGGCAGGGCCTTGCGCCGGAGTGGGGAGAAAACGCGGCTCACCCGCCGGTGTGCTGGGCGGCTTCGGCCTTGCTGCGGCCCACCTGCGTGTTGTCGCGGCCCACGTCATCCAGCGCGGCAATGGGATGGGGCTTTTCCTGATAGCGGTAGTCGCGGCCGTTGCGGGCGATATAGTCCTTGATGATGGTGTGCGAGCGCACCGTGTTCACATTGTGGTTCACCTGGTCCTGATACCGGAAGAAATCCGCGTCATCGGGCAGGGCGGCCACGTCGCAGTAGCCCTCCCGGTCGCTGGTCAGGCGGGTGCTGCACAGCACCTGCCGCACGTAGTCCTTGCTGGGGGCCATGTTCAGCAGGGCGGGGAACTCGCCGCCCGGGATCACCTGCTGCCAGTCCTTGCCCTCATATTTCTGCAGCAGTTCGGCCGCCTTGTGCAGGTGGGCGACCTCCTGCTCAAACAGTTCCTCCCACAGCCGCCTGATGTGCCGGTCGGTCTCGGCCTCAAAGCAGGACCAGTACAGGTAGCACTCGGTATATTCGTGCATCAGCAGGCATTCCAGCCACGAAAGGTTCGGGTCCTTCAGGCTGCCATAGTGGCTCACATGCTGCTCCTCGATCAGCGCGATCTCGGCGTAGAGCTGCCGGCCCGCGTCGGTGTCGTAAAAGCCGCCGATGTTCATATAGTAGTTCATGGTCTGCTGTTCGGCGGCGGTAATGATGTTGACATGCAGCTTGGTCAGCAGGGGATCCTGCGGGCCGATGGGAGGGCGGATATCATCAAAGGGGTGGCGGTACTCCGAGATCGTGGGCCGCCCGGGCATGATCTCGATGTGGCTGCCCACCAGCTCGGCGGGGTCGATGCCCCGCTCGCCCTCCAGCAGGTTGGAATAGCGGTACAAATGGTCAAAGTCCTCCAGCAGGGCAAAATCCAGCGCGTTTTTAACAGTCTGGTTGTCCTCCTGCACGGCCAGGGCGGCGGTCAGGTCAACGGCCAGCATTTCGTAGCCGATGGTGTGTTCCAGCAGTGTTTCGTCGGCGGGCTTCAGCCCGGCAATGCGCTTTTGCTGCTGCTGTTCCACGCGGCGGAGCAGCGCCAGCTCCCGGCGCAGGTCATTGTCCGGGCAATGGCGCGAAAACTGGTGCCCCATCCAGACCGATTCAAATTCGGTGCCGTTCATCAGGATCACGCGCAACCGGGTGTAAGGGTCTACGGTGTGCTTGTCGTAGGGTTTGCCGGCCAGCGTTTTCCAGTCGACAATACAGCTTTCGAGGGATTTGGGTTTTTCCTGAAACGGATTCATAGCGGTTTCTCCTTTGCGTTTTAGTCCGCGGGGCCTGCCCGCAGTATCTAGCATGCCCTGTTTGCCGCCAGAATGATACATGCCGGGATTTTTTGCACATACTATCTGCAAAACCGCAAACGAAACGGGGGAGAAGCCATGGATTCCTTTTGGCTGCAGGACTGCGCGCTGCCGCACTATCCGCCGCTGGAGCAGGACGAAACCGCCCAGGCGGCCGTGATCGGCGGCGGCATTGCCGGTGTTTTGTGCGCGTACTTTCTGACCAAAGCGGGCGTGCGCTGCGTGCTGGTGGAGGCAGACCGCATCTGCTGCGGCACAACGGCGCACACCACTGCCAAGCTGACCGCCCAGCACGGCCTGCTGTATGCACAGCTGCTGCGGCGCGCCGGGCGGGAACAGGCCGCCCAGGTGCTGGGCGCCAACCTGCACGCGCTGGAGACCTACCGCCGGCTGTGCGCCGGCCTGGACTGCGATTGGCAGCAGCGGGACGCGGTGGTGTACTCCCGCCGGGGGATCGGGCCGCTGGAACAGGAAGCCGCCGCCCTGGAACGGCTGCACTGCCCCGTTACCCTGGAAGAAAGCACGCCGCTGCCCTTTGCCGTGCAGGGAGCGCTGCGCTGGCCGGATCAGGCGCAGTTCCATCCGCTGAAATTTCTGCGCGCTGTGCTGCCCGGCCTGCGTATTTACGAACATACGCCGGCCCTGGCGCTGGAACACGGCGTGGTGCGCACGCCCGGCGGCAGCATTGCCGCGGAACATATCATCGTGGCGACGCATTTTCCGTTTTTGAACAAACACGGCAGCTACTTTTTAAAGCTGTACCAGCACCGCTCCTATGTGCTGGTGCTGCGCGGCGGCCCCAAGCTGGACGCCATGTATGTGGATGAAGATAAGGCTGGGTACTCGCTGCGTAATGCGGGGGAGTACCTGCTGCTGGGGGGCGGCGGCTGCCATACCGGCAAGCCGGGCGGCTGGCAGAAGCTGGAGCAGAATGCGGCGCAGTGGTACCCGCAGGCGGTGCAGGCGGGCCGCTGGGCCGCGCAGGACTGCATGACGCTGGATGGCGTGCCGTATATCGGCCGGTATTCCCGCCGCACCGGGAACCTGTATGTGGCAACAGGCTTTAACAAATGGGGCATGACCTCCTCGATGGCGGCGGCGCAGATGCTGGCCGATCTGGTGCTGGGCCGCCCGAATGAATACGCCGCGGCCTTTTCGCCTAGCCGCGGTATGCTCACGCCGCAACTGGCCGTCAACGCGGCCACCGCTGTGGGCAACCTGCTGCGGCCCACGGCGCCACGCTGCCCGCATCTGGGCTGCGCGCTGCGCTGGAACGCCGCGGAGCACAGTTGGGACTGCCCCTGCCACGGCTCGCGCTTTGGCCGGGACGGCGGTGTGCTGGAAGGCCCGGCTCAGCGGGACGCCCAGGTGCCCGCCCCGCCCGAGGAATAGCGCTTGCCGCGTGCCGGCATTGCCTGTGCAGCCGGGCGGCCTGAACGCCCTGCCCGTGCTGAGAGTACGGCGCTGCCAGTAAAGCCCGCATCCTGCCCGCAAAACCGCCCTGCCCGCACCGGAAGCATACGCTGCCAGCGAAACCTGCGCCCGCCTGCGAAACCGGCCCAAACCGAAGAAAATACGCCCGGAGCCTGCCCAGAACTCGTTTTGAAAGCGGCGCCGGGCTTTTTGCATGTTTTTTTGCGCAAAGCCCTTGACAGGATGGTCTATGCGGTATAGACTATGGGCGAGAGACGGTCTATAAGATATAGACTGCCCGCGCAGCGGCGCCCCTGCAGGCGGCCGCTTTATCAAAACTGCGGTACTTCTGCCGCAGAAAGGAGATCGCATGGAGGACTTTTACCTGACAGAGGCCGAGCTGCGCATGGCCGACATTGTATGGCAGGCCGCCCCGCTGCCCTCGGCGGAACTGGTGCGGCGGTGCGAAGCGGCCTGCGGCTGGAAAAAATCCACAACGTACACCATCCTGAAGCATCTGGAAGAAAAAGGCGTGTGCCAAAACCAAAGCGGCACCGTGCAGGTGCTGCTGACGCAGCAGCAGTATGAGACCCAGCGCTCACGCAGCTTTGTGGGGCGGGCGTTCGGCGGGTCGCTGCCGCGGTTTCTGGCTGCGTTCAGCGGGGGGCGCCCGCTGTCCGACAACGAAGTGGATGAACTGCGCCGCTTTATTGATGAGTATAAGGAGGAGTGACCGATGCAGACTGTTTTTCTGCGGGTACTCAACATGAGCCTGACTGCCTGCTGGGTGATCGCGGCCGTGCTGCTTGCGCGGGTGCTGCTGCGCAAAGCGCCCCGGCGGTGTACCTACTGGCTGTGGGCGGTGGTGCTGTTCCGGCTGGCCTGCCCGTTTTCGTTTGAAAGCGCCCTGAGCTTGGTGCCCTCCGCGCAGCCGGTACAGGCAGAGCTCGCGCGCCCGCTGGTGCAGCAGCTGTCAGCCGGCCGGCCGGCCGCGGATGCAGCCGTCAACACGGCTCTGCCCGCCGCGCAGGCCGCGGCCGCAAACCCGGCGCGGCTGTGGCTGGCTGTGGGCGCGGCGGTCTGGCTGGCGGGGCTGGCCGCCCTGCTGGTATATACGCTGGTCACGGTGCTGCGCCTTGCGGCCAGCCTGCGGCTGGCCCAGCCGCTGCCCCAGCCGGACGGCAGCACCGACGTCTGCCTGCTGCGGCGCACCCGGTCGCCCTTTGTGTTCGGGCTGGTGCGGCCCCGCATTTATCTGCCCGCCCGCCTGACCCCGGCGGAAACGGACCTGATCCTGGCCCACGAGCGCACCCATCTGCGCCGGGGCGACCACTGGGTCAAGCCGTTGGCGTGGCTGCTGGTGTGCGTGCACTGGTTCAACCCGTTGGTGTGGGTCAGCTTCTTTTTGCTGGAAAAGGACATGGAGCTTTCCTGCGACGAACTGGTGGTGCGCCGCTACACCGCGGAGCAGAAAAAGGAATATTCTCACACGCTGCTGCGGCTTTCGGCGGCACACCGCTTTGTGGGCGGCTGCCCCGTGGCCTTTGGCGAAAGCAACATCAAAGAAAGGATCCGGAGCATTATGAAACTGAAAAAGACCCCGATCGCGGTCAGCCTGCTGGCCGCGGCTGTTGTGGCCGCCGTGTGCTTTGGCTGCG
>CAMFSB010000081.1 GCA_945982465.1 uncultured Faecalibacterium sp.
TTTTCTAACTTGTTGTTGAAGTGGATGTGATAGTATGGGGCGGCGCCCTCGGGCAGATATTTGCCCCATCGTGCCTGGAACGCCGCCTTTTCGCGGGCATAGCGGGCCTGGTTGGCGGCGCTGGCCGCGCTGCCGTCATCCAGCCCGCGGCTTTTGCTTTCGTAATGGACGCACTGCGCCCACGGCGTGAACACATTGTGCAGGCCCATCTCGTACAGCTTCAGGCACAGGTCCACATCGTTGTAGGCCACGGCAAAATCGCCTTCGTCCAGGCCGCCGGCCTTATCGTACAGTTCGGCGCGCACCAGCAGGCAGGCGCCGGTCACCGCCAGATAGTTCTGCGCCGTCACCAAACGGTACAAGTCGCCCACCGCGTTTTGCGGGTGGCTTTTGTGGCTGTGGCCCGCCGTGCCGTTGATGCCCAGGATCACGCCGCCGTGCTGGATGGTGCCGTCGGGGTAAAACAGCTTGGCGCCCACCGCGCCCACATCCGGCCGCTGGGCGTAGCTGAGCAGCTCGGCCAGAAAGCCGTCGGACAGCACCTCGATGTCGTTATTCAGCAAAAGCAGATACTCGCCCTGCGCCTGCCGCCGGGCCAGATTGTTGATGGCGGAAAAATTGAACGGCCCCTCGTAGCGCACCAGGCGGCAGCGGGGGTACTTTTTGACCATGGCCTTGTAGTAGGCCTCGGTGATGGCCTGGGTGGAGTTGTTTTCCACCACCAGCACCTCGAAATTGTCGTAGCCGGCATGGGCGTACAGCGACGCAAGGCACCGGTCCAGATCGTCGGCATGGTCCTTGTTGGGGATGAGCACGCTTATCTTCGGCTTCCCTGTGAGCGCATACCGCACCCGGTACGCGCCCGGTGCGCCGGGCACCGGCTCCACCTGCGCCTGCCGGCCCAGCCGGGCCAGATGATCGCAGAGCGCGCGGGCGCCAGCCTGGATGGCATAGGGCTTGGCCTCCACCAGATTATCCGCCGTGGAGCCGGCCGCGGCCCGCCAGATATACAGCACTTTCGGGATGTGATGCACTTTGGGCGGCTGCCCGCTGTGCGCCGCCGACGCTTCCAGCGCTTCGGCCAGACGCAGGATCAGATCATAGTCCTGCGCGCCGTCGTATTCCGGGTGTTCGCGGCCGCCGGCGCGTTCAAACAGCGCCCGGCTGAACACGCACAGGTGCGTGATATAGTTGCAGCCGTTCAAAAAATCAGGGGCGTAATCCGGCTTGAAGTGATAGCCGCCCAACTGCTTTAAATCTGCCGACAGCACGATTTCGTCGCTGTACAGCAGCTCAGCCCCGGTGTCGCAGACAGCCTGGGCCATCTCGTACAAAGCGTTGGGGTACAGCAGGTCATCATGATCCAGCAGCGTCAGGTAATCGCCGTCTGCCAGCGCAAAGCCCTCGTTGGTGTTTCCCGCAATGCCCTGATTCTCCGCCAGCTTCCGGTAGGCAATGCGCCCATCCTTTTGGGCGGCGGCGCGGCACAGTTCCCCCACTGCGGCGTGCTGCCCGTCCGACGCGTCCGCCAGGCACAGCTGCCAGTTGGGGTAGGTCTGCTTTTGCACCGAGGCCAGCATCTGGCGCAGGTATTCTGCCGGCGTATTGTACAGCGGCACCACCACGCTGATGCGCGGGCCGTTTGGGATGGGCGTGCTGCGCTGGGCGCGCAGCGTGCGGCGCAGCGGCAGGTCGGCCCGGTGCTGCCAGCAATCCTTGTGCAGCGCCAGCGCCACACGGAACGTCACATCGCGCCAAAGCTGCTCGGCGCCGTCCTCCCGCAGCGTTTTCAGCGACCGGCGGGCCAGATCGGTCAGATGCGCCGGCGCCGCCAGACGCCGGGCCATGCCCGCCAGGCTATCGGGGCGGGCGTTATCCGCCGCAGGGCGGTCATCTGCGGTGGCCGGCCGGTTTTCAGGCTGTTGATCCATACGTGTTTCCTCCGTTTTACTGCTGCAAAAAAGCGGCCCGGACAGGCTTTTCCGGCCCCGAAGCGGCTGCTTCGGCTTCCGGCGGGCGCCCGCCCAGGCTGCATCACAGGGCGTCAGGCGGCCCGCCCTCAGGCCTCGCCGCGCTGCGCCTGCTTGTACGCTTCGCACACGGCGGTGGTATCGCCGTTCATTTTAAGATGGCCATGGCTCAGCCACGCGACCTTGTTGCACATGCGCTCGACCTGCTCGATGGAATGGGACACCAGGATCACCGTGGTGCCGCCGCTCATCAGTTCTTTCATGCGCTGCTCGCACTTCTGCTGGAACAAAAAGTCGCCCACCGACAAGATCTCGTCGGCGATCAGGATATCGGGCTTGGTGATGGTGGCAATGGCAAAGGCGATGCGCGCCACCATGCCGGAGGAATAGTTTTTCAGCGGTACGTCTAAAAAGTCCTGCAGCTCGCTGAAGTCCACGATCTCGTCAAACTTGGAATCGATGTATTTGGGCGAATACCCCAGCACCGTGCCGTTGAGATAGATATTTTCCCGCGCGGTCAGGTCCATGTCAAAACCCGCGCCCAGCTCGATCAGCGGCGCAATGCTGCCACGCACGGTGACACACCCGGCCGAGGGCTTGTACACGCCTGCGATGGTTTTGAGCAGGGTGGATTTACCGCTGCCGTTCAGGCCCACAAGGCCGTAAAAATCGCCGGGCATGATATCCAGGCTGATATCCCGCAGCGCATAGAACTCATCGTAGTGCAGCCTGCCCTGTACCAGTGCCAGGAAGTATTCCTTGAGACTTTCGTGCTTTTCGGTAGAGAGGTTGAAGCACATGGACACGTTGTCCACCTTGATGATCGGCTCCATCTGCGCGCCTCCTTAGATATGCAGGACAAATTTGTCCTGCGTTTTTTTGAAGATCAGGGTGCCGATCAGCACCGACACCAGCGCGCAGCCGCCGCATACCAGCACCATATTGGTGCTCAGCAGCCGGCCGTACAGCACCGCCGTGCGGAACGCCGTGATGTACCAGTACAGCGGGTTCAGCCCGATGATGGTCTGCATGCTGAAGCTGCCTACCGAGCCCATCATGGCGGGGTCATAAAAAATGGCGGAGAAGTACATCAGCGCCGTGGTAAACACGCTCCACAAATGCATGATATCCCGGAAAAACACTGCCATGGCGCTGAGCGCCATGGCAATGCCGAAGCAGAACACAAACAGCGTCAGCAGTGGGTACACCGCCAAAATCACCGTGGCGTGCAGCGGGCTGCCCGTAACGAGCATGACCAGCACCAGCGCGATAAAGCTGAACACACAGTTGACCAGCGCAAAGCAACATTTTTCCATGGGAAAAATATATTTGGGGATATAGACCTTTTTCAGCAGTGCCGAGGCCGAGATCACACTGCCCATGCCGGCTGATGTGGACTCGCTGAAAAAGGTGAACAGCAGTTGGCCGATCATCAGATAGACCGGGAAATTTGGAATGTTGCTGCCAAAGCCGGGCAGGCTGGTGAACACCGCCCAGTACACCAGGCACATCAAAAGCGGGTTCAGCACGCTCCACACCACGCCCAGAACGCTGCGGCGGTACTTCAGCTTGAAATCACGGCTGACCAAATTCCACAAAAGGTAGCGGTAGCGCCAGAAATCCGCCCAGTACAGTTTTAATTTGCCCACGCTTTTCACCACTTCTCAAAAAATTCAAATTTCTGCGCGGCAAACGGCTCGTGCAGCTTATCCTTGGCGCTGGTTTTATGCTCGCAGCCGCAGTCCGGCCACTGCACGTTCACGGTGGGATCATCGTACGGGATGCCGCCCTCGCTGGACGGGTCGTAGAAGTCTGTGCATTTATAGGTAAACTCGGCCACGTCGCTCAAAACCAAAAAGCCGTGCGCGAATCCCTCGGGGATATAGAACATCTTTTTGTTTTCCGCGCTCAGGGTCACGCCCACCCATTTGCCGAACGTGGCGCTGTGAGGGCGGCAGTCCACTGCCACATCATACACCTCGCCCAGCGTCACGCGCACCAGCTTGCCCTGGGTATGGTTTTTCTGAAAATGCAGCCCGCGCAGCACGCCACGGCTCGAACGGCTCTGGTTATCCTGCACAAATTCCCGCTCGATGCCCGCCGCGGCGAACAGATCCTTTTGATACGTTTCCATAAAATACCCGCGGTCGTCGCCAAACACCTGCGGCTCGATCACCACCACGCCGGGAATCTCGGTTTGCGTAAACGTAAACTGTGCCATATCCTTCTCCTGTTCCGCAGGCAGGGCCTGCGTATCGTTTTGTCGGTTTCTCCTTTTATTATACCGCCTTTTACAGCTTTCGCAACCGTAACTGTCAGCTTTTCGGCTTCTTTGCGCGGCCGGGCTTTCTGCTGCGCCGCACCAGTACCAGAGCGGCGGCCATTGCCAGCACAACGCCCGCCACGATCAGGCCATTGCGCGCCGCGTGGCTTTCCGGGGCCACATCCGTGCTGGTCGGCAGCACGGCGCCCGCATTGGCTTTCAGCAGCTCGTCCAGGCCGGCAAGCTCCACCGGCACGTGCACCGACCAGCTTTCCTGCAGGCCGGCGCCGTCCACCGCATACACGGCCACCGGCGTGAACTCGCTGCCCAGCACATACCGGTCCGCTGCTCCCATGCTGGCCTGTACGTTCGCCGCCGTCAACTCGTTGTGCAGCAGCAGCGAAACGCCGGGCGAAGCCAGCGGCAGCGTGCCCAGCACATCGCCGCCGCCCGCCACTGCAAGCTGCACGGTCTGCCCGCCGGCGGGGATCTCCTCGCGGTGGAAGTTGGAAAACACGTAATTCAAAAGCAGCTTTACATCCGCAAACTTTTCCGTGCGCAACTGGCTGTGCAGCACCACGCAGATCAGCCGCACGCCATCCTTCTCGGCCAGGCAGGCGTAGGTATAGCGCGCGTCGTCGGTATAGCCGGTCTTGGAGCCGGCCACCGTGGACACATACGCGCTTTTGGAGCCGATGCGGATGTAATCCTTCAGCGAAAAATAGCGCTGTTCGCCTTGCAGGTTGGTGGGCTGCATGGTGTACATTTCGTTTTCGCAGAACAGCTCCTCAAACCCGGGCTGCTGCAGCGCCCAGCGCAGGATCACCGCCATATCATAAGCCGAAACATAGTGCTCGGCGTCGGTGATGCCGTGGGGGTTGGTAAAATGGGCATTCTGCAGCCCCAGCGCAGCCGCCTGGGCGTTCATGGCCTCCACGCCGCCCTCGATGGTGCCGCCCACATACTCCGCCAGCACGTTGGCCGCGTCGTTGGCGCTGACCAATTCGGCCGCGTACAGCATGTCCGCCAGCGAGACCACCTCACCCTCCTGCAGGGCAATATGGCTGGAGCCGGTTTTGTACAGCGAATACACAGCGTCGTGGCTCACCGTAAGCTGGATCGACCAGTCGCCCTGCGCTTTCTGGCAGGCAAGGCCCATAATCATGATCTTGGTGATGGACGCCGGGTTTTTGGGTACGTCCATATTGGAAGAGAGCAGCACCTGCCCGGTGTCCGCGTCCATGACCAGATACGCTTCGCTGGCCGCGGCGGGCCCCACCGCAAACGCGTTCGACGCCAGCAGCACCGCCCGCAGCCGCGTCGCCCCCAAACAAATGATCTTCTTTTTCAAGGTATGTTCCTTTCGGCCTGCCGCGGCGTTTGGGGCGACAGGCTTCCGGATTCTGCCGCCGTCCGAGGCAAAGGCTCACGCCCTTTATTATAGCGGCGCGCCCGCCCAAGGGCAAGGGCGCGCCGCGTTTTTCCTGATCGGGCGACGGTTATGCCAGCAGCACCGGCTGGTACTGCCGGCCGTTCACCGCCTGCTCCAGCGTTTCGGGGATCAGGTCGAAATCCGCCTTCAGGCTCTGCGGCTTGCGCAGGTAATCGTCCTGCGCAAAGGGCACAAAATAAAAATTCTTGCGCGTCAGCAAAGCGGCGATGTGCTGGGCCGACGCGCCCAGGCCGTCGTTGGTGGAGATGGCCAGCACCACTGGCCGGCCGATGCGCAGCAGGCTTTTGGCTGCCAGCGTGACCGGCGTGTTGGAAATCCCCAGCGCCAGCTTTGCCAGCGTTGTGCCTGTGCAGGGCGCGATGACCAGAGCGTCCGCCATATGGCGCGGGCCCAGCGGTTCGGCCCCCTGCAGGGTTTCGATCGGCTCGTGGCCGGTCTCGGCATACAGGCGCATTTTCCATTCCGCCGCTTTGCCAAAGCGCGTATCCTCGCCTGCCGCGTTGAAACTGAGCACCGGCAGCACGTTCCAGCCCAGGCGCGCCAGCCGCCCGGCCGCAGGGATCGCCTTTTCAAAAGTGCAGTAGCTGCCGCACACCGCAAACGCCACCGTGCGCTGCCCGCCCTCCGGTACGGCATTGTTGTATAAGGTTTCCATCATCAAGCAGTTCTCCCCTTTCGCGTTCTTCCATGGGCCGGGCGCGCAGAGCCGTTTTGTGCAGGGCGGCCTTTACAGCGCCCCGCGCTCGGCCAGGATCTCCAGCACGGTCGTGGCCACAAATTCGCCGGCGGATTCCGGCGCGCACAACGCCGGCAGGCTCAGCGCGTGCACGGCCGTGTGCTCCAGCGCCCGGGCCGCAGTAAAATCGGTGCCGCCCGGCCGGCTGGCCAGGTCCACGATCAGGCTGCGCGGCGGCAGCCGGGTCAGCACCGGGGCGGTGAGCAGCAGCGCCGGGGCGGTGTTGACCACCGTGTCAAACCCCGGGGCGGTCTGCTCCAGCAAATGCGTGTCCACAGCCTTGCACCCCGCCGAAAGCGCTTCGGCCCGCTGCGCCACCCGCCGGGCCGCCACCGTCACCTTTGCCCCCAAGGCAGCAAGGCGCGCCGCCACCGCCTTGCCCACATGGCCGTAGCCCACCACCAGCACCGGCGATCCCCACAGCGTGCGTTTGCGGTGTTTCATCAGCAGCGCGATGCAGCCCTCGGCCGTGGGGATCGCGTTCAGCGTGGTCAGCTCCGGCCGGGCAAAGTAGTCGATCAGCTCGATCTCGGCGCTGTCGGCCGCAGCTTTCGCCCGGGGCGACACCTTGCCGCCCAGCGCGATGGCCCCGGGCTTTGCCGCCCGCAAAAGCTGCGCCAGGCCGACACGCTCATCGTCCAGCGGCAGCGGCAGCACAATAAAATCCGCCTCGGCGGTCTCCTCCGCGCCGGCCACACAATACCCGGCCCGGCGCAGCGCCCGCGCCGCGGCCGCCTGGCGCGCGTCCGTCTGCAAAACAGCGAATATCCGTTTGTTTTCCATGCTCCCGCCCCCGTCCGGCGGCGCGGCTTTTTACCGCGCCGGCCCGTTTTTCCCATGCTATGCGGGCGGAATGCGCTGCGTGACTGGCAAAC
>CAMFSB010000082.1 GCA_945982465.1 uncultured Faecalibacterium sp.
CTTCAGCTCCTCCGCTGCGTTCTGGGCCTCCAGCACAGCGCGGTTCACTGCCTCTGGCCGGCGGGGGGCGCGGGCGCCGCGGGGCGCGTGCGGGGGGGCCGGGCTGCACGTTCGGGTAGTCGCGCCGGGCGCGCCGGGCGGGAAAAATAAAGTGAGGATGTTGATTTGGAACGTACGCTGATCGCGCCGGGGGTGCATCTGCTCGCCGACCCGGCTGAAAAATTCAATCGCTGCCGCATTTCGCTGCATTTTGCATTCCCCGCCCGGCGGCAGACGGCCACGGCCCACGCCCTGCTGCCGCTGGTGATGGAGCGCGGCTACGCCGACTGCCCCGACATGACCGAGCTGACCAAAAAGCTGGCCCGGCTGTATGGGGCCGACCTGACGGTGGACGGCCGCGCCCAGGGCGCCAACCATAACCTGTGCATCAGTGTTACCGGCATCAAGGATCGGTTTGCCCTGGCCGGCGAAGCGCTCACCCGCGAATACGCCCGGCTGGTGCTGGGGGTGGCGTTCCATCCGTACCTGGTGGACGGCTGCTTTGACGAAAGCGCGGTCGCCATCGAAAAAACCATGCTGCAAAAAGCGCTGGAGGACGAGATCAACGACAAGCGCCTGTACTGCATGCGGCAGGCGCAGCGCGAATTTTACGGCGCTTCGCCCGCCGGCATCCGGCAGGAGGGCTATCTGGATGAGGTGCCCGGCCTGACCGCCGCCCAGCTCACCCAGGCCTACCGCGAAATGCTGCGCACGGCCCGCATCGAGCTGATCGTGCTGGGCTGCGGGGCCGAAACAGAGGCGGTAACGCAGGCGCTGCTGGCCGAGCTTTCGGCCATTGACCGCGCGCCTGCGGAACTGGCGGGGATGAGCTGCATGCCGGCGCAGGCGCCCGTGCGCCGCACCGAAACGTTTGATATGGTGCAGGCCAAGCTGTGCATGGTGTTCACGCAGGGCCGTGTGATGGATGTGGCCGAAATGGCCGCCTACCGCCTGGCTATGGCGGTGTACGGCGGCAGCGTGACCAGCCGCCTGTTTTTGAATGTGCGCGAAAAGCAGAATCTGTGCTATTACTGCTCGTCGTCGTTCCAGTCCTTTACGGGCAGCATGATGGTGAACAGCGGCATTGAGCCGGCAAACGCCCGGGTGGCGGAGCAGGCCATACTCAAGGAACTGGCCGACCTGTGCGCCGGGCCGGTGACCGACGAGGAACTGGAGGACTGCCGCCGCGGCCTGCTGGCCGGGCTGAACGGCGTGGAGGACACGCTGGGCGGGCTGGAAGCCTGGTATTACATGGAGGTGCTGCGCGGCGGGCCGGTGCGCGCCCCGGCCGCAGAACGGGCCGCGCTGCAGCAGGTGACCCGGGAGGATGTGCAGAACGTGCTGCGCCGGTTCAGCCTGTCGGTCAGCTACCTGCTGACCACCGATCAAAAGGAGGAAACGGCATGAGCGAACCAAATAAAAGCGCCGCCGCCCTGTGCGCGCAGGACCAGTGGGCGACCCTGCCGTCGGGCCTGACGGTCATCGTGCGGCCCATGCCGGGCTATTCCAGCGCGCACTGCATCTATGCCACCCGCTTCGGCAGCATCGACCGTGCGTTCCGCTTGGGGGACAAGCAGGTAAGCCTGCCCGCGGGCGTGGCGCATTTTCTGGAGCATAAAATGTTCGAGGACGAGGACGGCGACGCCTTTGCCAAATATGCCAAAACCGGCGCCAACGCCAATGCGTTCACCAGCTTCGACCGCACCTGCTACATCTTTACGGCCACCGAGCAGATCGACGAAAGCATGGATGTGCTGCTGGGCATGATCGGCCAGCCCTATTTTACCGAGCAGACCATTGCCAAGGAGCAGGGCATCATCGGGCAGGAGATCAAAATGTACGATGACAACCCCGACTGGCGGCTGATCATGGGGCTGTGCGCCTGCTTGTATCACAGCCATCCCATCCGCAGCGACATCGCCGGCACGGTGGAAAGCATCGCCCGGATCACGCCGGACATGCTGTACGACTGCTGCGCCGCCTTTTACGCGCCGGCCAACATGGTGCTGGCGGCCGCGGGCAACATCACCATGGACACGGTGCTGGCGGCCTGCCGCCGCGCCGGGCTGGACCAGCCCCGCGAAACGGCCCGCGTGCAGCGCCTGTGGGCAGAGGAACCGGCCCAGCCTGCCTGCGCCGAGCTGACCATCCGCATGGCGGTGTCCAAGCCCTGCTTCGGCCTGGGCTTTAAGGAGGAGCCGCTGCCCGCGGGCGATCTGGCCGGCGAGGCGCTGTACGACATCCTGTGCGACTGCATCTGCGGCGGCATGTCGCCGCTGTACCGCCGTCTGTACGATGCAGGGGCCGTGAACCCGGGCTTTGGCGGCGAGGTGCTGCGGGTGGATGGCTGCTGCGCGTTTTTGTTCACCGGCGAAAGCGACCAACCCGGCGAGGTGCGGCAGGCTTTGCTGGAGGAGATCCGCCGCATCCGCGCCGAAGGCGTGGACGAGGAGATCTTTACGCTGTGCAAAAACGCCAAGTACGGCCAGCTGATCGAAAACCTGGAAAATGTGGAGGATGCCGCCGGCCAGATCGCTGATCTGGCGCTGGACGGCCACACTGTCGCCCAGCAGATCGACCTGCTGGCCGGCCTGACCCGGGCGGACGCGGACGCGGCCATGCAGCGGCTGTTCAGCGAAGAACGCATGGCCTACATGCTCATCTTGCCCGACGGCTCCGCGCCGGCGGACGAGCCTGCGGATGAACGAGACGAGGAGGTTTGATGATGGGGACCACTGTTACATTCCCGGCATTGGGGCTGAGCTTTACCATCGACCGCGTGGCGTTTTCCATCGGCAGCGTCAATATTTACTGGTACGGTGTAATCCTGGCCACCGGGCTTTTGCTGGGCGTGGTATTCGCGTTCCGGCATTGCGCCGAGTTCGGCATTGATTCCGAGCGCATGATCGATGTGATCATGGTCGGCACCATCATGGCGATCGTGTGCGCGCGCGTTTACTATGTGGCCATGGCGCCCTTTGAATACGAAAGCCTGTGGGACGTGCTGAACCTGCGCAAGGGCGGTATTGCCATCTACGGCGCGCTGATCGGGGCGTTTGTGTTCGGCGGGCTGGCTTGCCGCTGGCGCAAAATCCCCCTGCTGCCCATGTTCGATCTGACCGCCATGGGCTTTTTGATCGGGCAGGGCATCGGCCGGTGGGGCAACTTTGTCAACCAGGAGGCGTTCGGCTACAACACCACGCTGCCCTGGGGCATGTACAGCGAGGCCACCCGTGCCTATCTCGAGGGCAGCACGGTCACGCTGCCCGCCGGCATGACGGCGGACCCCGCCGCGCCGGTGCATCCCACCTTTTTGTACGAGAGCCTCTGGTGCCTTGCGGGTTTTGTGCTGCTGTGGTTCTACTTCAAAAAACGGAAGTTCCACGGCGATGTGGCGCTGCGATATGCTATTTGGTACGGCCTGGGCCGCTTTTGGATCGAGGGCCTGCGCACCGACAGCCTGCTGCTGGCGCCGTCCATCGGGCTGCGGGCGTCACAGCTGGTGGCGGCGGTCACGGTTGCGGCCGCGCTGGCGCTGGAGGTGTACCTGACCCGGAAAAGCAAAGCGCAGCAGCCCCTGCAGGTCAAGCTGGCGGTGGGCAGCGATACGCTCAAGCTGTGGAAACAGGCGCAGCACGACGGGCCGGTGGCGGTGCTGGCGCAGGGCGATTCTTTACCGGCCAGTGCCTCCCGCGCGGAATTCCTCGCGGCGACCGAGCGCTACAATCAGGAATTGAAAAACGCTTTGCAGGCACAAAAGGAGGCAGACCATGGCACAGATCATTGACGGAAAAGCACTGGCCGCAAAGGTCAAGGCGAAGGTGACGTCGCAGGTGCAGGCGCTGCAGGCGCAGGGCGTGCGCCCGTGCCTTGCGGTGCTCCTGGCGGGGGACACCCCGGCCTCGGCCGCCTATGTGCGCGGCAAGGAAAAGGACTGCGCCGAATGCGGTATCGAAAGCCGGGTGCTGCGGCTGCCGGAGCAGGTAGCCCAAAGCGAACTGCTGGCGGTGCTGGAAAGCCTTGCGGCGGACCCGGCGGTGCACGGCATTTTGGTGCAGCTGCCGCTGCCCGCCCAGATCGATGAGCAGACGGTCATCAACGCCATCCCGCCCGAAAAGGATGTGGATGGTTTTACCGCCGAAAATGTGGGCAGACTGATGATCGGGGAGGACTGCTTTGCCCCCTGTACGCCCGCGGGCGTGATCGAGATGATCCGGTCCACCGGCGTGCCTATGGCGGGCCGGCGGGCCGTAGTGCTGGGTCGGTCGAACATTGTGGGCAAGCCGGCGGCGCTGCTGCTTTTGCGCGAGAATGCCACCGTTACCATCTGCCACAGCCGCACGGAGGACCTGGCGGAGATCTGCCGCCAGGCGGATATTCTGGTGGCGGCTGTGGGTAGGGCGGGCTTTGTCCCCGGCGATATGGTCAAGCCCGGCGCGGTGGTCATCGACGTGGGTATCAACCGTGGGGCCGACGGCAAGCTGCACGGTGATGTGGATTTTGCCGCCGCCTGCGAAACGGCGGCGTTCGTCAGCCCGGTGCCCGGCGGCGTGGGCCTGATGACCCGCGCCATGCTGCTGGTGAACACGCTGCGGGCGGCCCGGCGGGCTGCCGGCGTGTAAGCGGCGCGCAGTTTTTGCCGTGAACCGGCAAAAAACACTTGCAAACACGCAAAAGTTTTGCTATACTATCTAAGCCGCTTGGTGTGGGCGCAAAACGGCTTGCAACAGAAGCCTGCCTTTATGACCAGCGAGTACACAAATAAAGGAATGAATCGAATGTACGCAATCATCGTGACCGGCGGTAAGCAGTACCGCGTGGAGCAGGGCAGTGTCCTCTACATCGAGAAGCTGGACGTTGAAGCTGACTCTGAGATCCAGTTCGACCAGGTCCTCGCCGTTGGCGAAGAGGGCTCTGTCAAGGTGGGCACCCCCGTTGTGGAAGGCGCCACCGTTTCGGCCAAGGTCGTCAAGAACGGCAAGGGCAAAAAGCTGAACATCATCACCTATCGCGCAAAGAAGCACAGTGCTCGCCGCATGGGCCATCGTCAGCCCTACACCAAGGTTGAGATCACTGCGATCAACGGCTAAGGAGGTAAATTACAATGGCACATTAATAAGGCGTAGGCTGCACCAACACCGGCCGTGTTTCGGCGGCGCAGCGCCTGGGCGTGAAGCGTGCGGACGGCCAGAAGGTCCTGGCCGGCAACATCCTGGTCCGCCAGCGCGGCACCAGCATCCACCCGGGTGAGAACGTCGGCATCGGCAGCGACGATACCCTGTTCGCACTGGTGGACGGCACCGTCCGCTTTGAGCGTGTGGGCAAGGACCGCAAGAAGTGCAGCGTCAAGCAGTAATTTCTGCGGCAGAATTGCAGCAAACCGAAAGCCGGGCCGCTTTGCGGCCCGGCTTTTTTGACCAATGCCCCCGCGCGCCGCGCCGCCAGGGCGGCACGCACAGAAAAGGAGACAGCTATGGCAGCACAGACCAATTTTATTGATATCGCCACCATCTGGCTGCACGCCGGCAAGGGCGGCGACGGAGCCGTCAGCTTCCACCGCGAAAAGTTCGTGGCGGCCGGCGGCCCCGACGGCGGCGACGGCGGCAAAGGCGGCGACATCGTGTTGGCGGCCGTCGTCCCCGCTTCCTCCGTGAGGGACGGCCGCTGTTAGCGCAAGTACACCGCCCCGGACGGCGGCAAGGGCGGCGGCTCCAACTGCCACGGCGCCAACGCCGAGGACCTGGTCATCAAGGTGCCGCTGGGCACGGTCATCAAGGACGCGGCCAGCGGCCTGGTCATCGCCGATTTGTCCGACCACACGCCGGTCACGGTGGCAAAGGGCGGCAAGGGCGGCTTTGGCAACAGCCATTACGCCACCCCCACCCGCCAGATCCCCAAGTTTGCCAAGCCCGGTATGCCCGGCGAGGACATTCAGGTCACGCTGGAATTAAAGCTGATCGCCGATGTGGGGCTGATCGGCTTCCCCAATGTGGGCAAATCCACGCTGATCTCCACCATCAGCGCGGCCCGGCCCAAGATCGCCAACTACCATTTTACTACGCTGGTGCCCACGCTGGGTGTGGTGCGCTGCGGCGAGGGCGCCAGCTTTGTGTGCGCCGATATCCCCGGCCTGATCGAGGGCGCCAGCGAGGGCGTGGGCCTGGGGCACGACTTTCTGCGCCATGTGGAGCGCTGCCGCCTGCTGCTGCATGTGGTGGACGTTTCGGGCAGCGAGTGCCGCGACCCCAAGGAGGACTTTGCCAAGATCAACGAGGAGCTGGCAAAGTTCAGCCCGGAGCTGGCCCAGCGCCCGCAGATCGTGGTGGCCAACAAATGCGATATTGCCACCGAAGAGCAGATCGCGGAGTTCAAAGCCTTTGTGGAAGAGCAGGGGCTGGAATTCATGGCCGTTTCGGCGGCCACCATGCAGGGTGTAAGGGAGCTGCCCGGTAAAGTGTACAACCGGCTCAAGGACATCCCGCCGGTGCCGGTGTTTGCTGCCCAGTACAAAAAGGCTGAAAAGGCCGCCGGCAGCCGCAGCTTTACGGTGGCCAAAACCGCGCCCCATACCTTTACGGTGGATGCCCCCTGGCTGGAACGCATCCTGGCCGGCAGCAATGTGGACGACTACGAAAGCCTGCAGTATTTCCAGCGCCAGCTGGGCGAAAGCGGCCTTTTGGACGAACTGGTGCGCCAGGGTGTGGAGGAAAACGATACCATCCTGATCGGCGAATACCAGTTTGACTATATCTTCTGAGCACGAAAGGAACGGCGCTATGGGCCAACTGCTTTTTCCCGAATCTGCCGGCATCGACCTGCGCGAGCTCAGCCCGCTCAGCCTGGCCTTTGTGGGCGACAGCGTGCTGGAACTGCTGGTGCGCCGCCGGCTGGTCACTACCACCCGCCTGCACCCCGGCCGGTTGAACGCCGAAAAGGTCAAGTATGTATCTGCGCGGGCACAGTTCCGGGAGGAAAAGCTGCTGGAGCCGCTGCTCACCGCGGACGAGCTGGCCATGTTCAAGCGCGGGCGCAACGCCAGCAAGGCCAGCGTGGCAAAGCACGCCAGTGCGGAGGAATACCGCGCCTCCACCGGCTTTGAATGCCTGCTGGGCTGGCTGTACCTGAACGGGAACGCCGCCCGCGTCGAGCAGCGGGT
>CAMFSB010000083.1 GCA_945982465.1 uncultured Faecalibacterium sp.
GCGGCAAAGAAGGTATACTTGTTGCGCGCGCCGGATTCGCCGTCAAAGGCGGTGGGCAGGTTCTTTTCGGTCTGGGTGCCGGCATATTTGTTCCGACTTTCCGGCTCGATCGGCTCCAGCCGGTCGCCGCTGACGCCGCACCGCGGGCAGACCGGCTCCGTGCCGGGCTGCACTTCAAAAATTTCTCCGCATACTTTGCACTTGTACTTCATGGTTTTTCCCTCCGTAGGATGTGTATTTGCAGGGGCAGGGCCGCCCACATTTGGCTGGCCAGCGTGCCGGATGCCGGTGTATTCGGCGATGTCCCGGTCGGTGGTGATCAGCTGTTCCATCGACAGGTCATGGACCGAGTGTTTGCCCGTGACCCGGGCAAAGGTTTTCAGCTCCTCCAGCGAAACGTTCAAAAAGTTTGCCACGCGCTGGGCGGCGGCGTCCACCTGCAGCCGCTTGCGCAGCTCCGGGTCCTGGGTAGCCACGCCCACCGGGCAGCGGCCGCTGCCGCAGATGCGGTATTGCTGGCAGGCGGCGGCGATCAGCCCCGCGCTGGCAATGGCGACCGCGTCCGCGCCCATGGCCAGCGCCTTGGCAAAGTCGGCCGATACGCGCAGCCCGCCGGTGATCACCAGCGCAATGTCGGAATGTACCGAATCCAGATATTTGCGCGCCCGCGCCAGCGCGTAAACCGTCGGCACGCTGGTGGCCTCGCGCAGCATCAGCGGGCTGGAACCGGTGGCGCCGCCGCGGCCGTCGATGGTGATAAAGTCCGGCTGGGCATACACGCAGTATTCCAGGTCGCGCTCGATGTTGCCGGCGGCGATCTTGATGCCGATGGGGCGGCCGTCCGAACGGCGGCGCAGCTGCTCTACCATGGCGCGCAGGTCCTCTTTGCTGTTCAGCTCGGGGAATTTACTCGGGCTCTGGATGTCCTCGCCCGGCTTTTTGCCGCGGATGGCGGCGATCTCTTCGGTCACCTTTTCGCCCGGCAGGTGGCCGCCCATGCCGGGCTTGGTGCCCTGGCCGATCTTGATCTCGATGGCATCGGAGCTGCGCAGGTTTTCGTCGGTCACGCTGTAGCGGTTGGGGATGTACTCAAAAATGTATTTGTACGACGCCTGCTTTTCCTCCGGCAAAATGCCGCCCTCGCCGCTGCACATGGCGGTTTTGGCCATGGCCGAGCCTTTGGCCAGCGCCAGCTTTACTTCCTTGGACAGCGCGCCGAACGACATGTGCGAAATGTACACGGGGCTGTTCAGCACCATCGGCTTTTTGGCGTGCCGGCCAATGACGGTCACGGTATCCACCGGTTCGCCGTCATCCAGCGGGGGCGGGTTGAGCTGCGAGCCCAGCAGCAGGATGTCGTCCCAACTGGCCATGGGCATCCGGGTACTCATGGAGCCGATGGATCTGCCCGTCACCGCCATTTCGTGGATCTGCTCCATATAGCGGGCCGACGGGTCCTGCCGCGCGGTGGCGCGGTCGTATTCCAACCCGGCGGCGGGGGGCAGGGGCGGCGCCGGCCGGGTTTGCTCCGCGACCGGCACCAGCTTGGACACAGGCTGGCGGCACACCGGGCAGCAGGCCAGCTCGGAGACCGGCTTGCCCTCCTTTTCCTCATCGTAGAGCATGCCGCAGACCATACATTGATAAACTGCCATAGAACCTCCTTTTTGCAATGCGCCCGGCCGGGCCGCAGGTGCGGGGCAAAGCCCGACCGATTTTACATAATAATAAGAACTATTATTAGTAGTATCACAAATCTCTGCCCGCGTCAAAGCGGAAAGTGACGAACTTTCTGTGAAAAAGCCGTTGAACCTGCCCACAGCCGCGCCGTTTTGCCCCGCGCTCAGCGGCTGCGCACGGCTGTACGCTTCAGCGTTTGCACGCAATGAGCCGGTAGCAGCCTTTTCCGACCCTTTCGATCTGCCCTGTGCTGCAAAGCCTGCTGAGCGCACGCTGCAGCTGGCGGCGGCTGCAGTGCAGCCGCATAAACGTTTCGTTGACGCTGTGAATGCAGCCGTCTGCGCAAAAATTTTCCAGATAAAACAGGACCTGTTCCTCAACGCTGGCGCCGGAAGTCTCGATGCTGGAGGCAAAAGCCAGCTTTTCGCCCAAAAAGCGGAGCAGGGTATTCAAAAACCGAACATCTGCCCGGAGCATTTCCTCGTATTGACGGAAGGGCAGCGCCACACAGCGCACACTGCTTTGAGCTTCCACAAAAAAGCCGCCGGGCTGCCGGGTGGCAAATTCGACATCCCCATAAACGGTCAGCGGGGTATGCACCACCAGGGGGGAATATCCGGCATCCTGCCGCAGGCCGTAAATGTAAACCGTACCCTCCACCAAAAACAGCAGATGCTCCATTTTGCGGACCGGCGACAGCAGCCGTTCGCCTTTGCTGTATTGAAACAGGCGAAAATGGAGGTCCTGCGTATCAAACATTTCACGGATCTGAAATCGATCCAGATAATCCCGGAGCAGTTCCGGCTGCCGAAGCACTTCCATTTTTTCACCTCGAAAATCTTTTTTCTCATTGTGCCATATGGCACAACATCTGTCAACGGAATGAATTATACTAGCGTTGACAAACTGAGCAAGTAAGGAGGATCACACATGGGACAATCTGTTTTTGAATCAAAATCCATTCCCAGGGCTTATTTTTCGCTGGCTGTTCCGGTGGTGTGCAGCCTGGTCATTTCCATCGTTTACAACATCACCGACACCTATTTTATTGCGCTGACAAAGGATCTGGACCTGGTGGCGGGGGTTTCCCTGTGTGCGCCTGTCTTTACGCTGCTGATGGGCTTTGGCAACATTTTCGGTCAGGGGGGCAGCTCCTTGCTCAGCCGTCTGCTTGGGCAGAACGATCCGGAAAACCTGCGCCGGGTCAGTTCGTTCTGCTTTTATGCGGCGATCCTGTTCGGCCTTGCTGCGGGCGTGCTGATGGCGCTGTTCCGTGTGCCTATTCTGTGGCTTTTGGGAGCCGACGATGCCACCATACGATACGCTATGCCGTACTTTACCTGGCTCGCGGCCGGCGCACCGGTGATCACGCTTTCCTTCATCCACACCAATCTGCTGCGCGCGGAGGGCATGTCGAAGGAATCCATGATCGGTACTGTAGGCGGGTCTGTCGTTAACATGGTTCTGGACCCGGTGCTGATCTTTGGGCTGCATATGGGTGCTGCAGGCGCTGCCGCCGCAACGGTCCTTGGGTATCTGTTCACCGATCTCTATTGCCTGTTTGTGGTCCGGCAAAAGAGTCGCGTGCTCTCGCTGGAGCTGCGGAGTGCTAAAATACCGGGCCAATTTGCGGCGCAGATCTTTGCGGTCGGCATCTCCGCCGCCCTTTCCAACATCACGCAGAGTTTTTGCATGATCCTGACCAATCAATGCCTTCTGGCATACGGCAACGACAAGATCGCGGCGATGGGCATTGTGCAAAAGGTCAGCATGATCATCATGCTGGTGATCGTAGGCTTTTCCTTTGGCGGCGCCCCGCTGATCGGCTACATCTACGGCTCCGGCGATCAGGCACGGCTCAAAAAGCTGATGCGGTTTGTCTTGCGGTTTCTCTGCACGACCGCGCTGGCGCTCAGCGCCGTTATGATCGCAGCCGCGCCTGCGGCGATCGGGATCTTTTTGGATGACAAAACGCTGATCCAGACCGGCGTGCTGATGCTCCGCACGCAGATGATGGGCATGGTTTTTGCAGCTGTGGTGCTGTTTATCACCATCTATTTTCAGGCCACCGGCAGGGCGATGCCTGCGCTGGCTCTGGCCTTATCCCGGCAGGGCGTGGTGTTTGCCGCAGTGCTGTTTGTGGCTGTATGGGCGGCCGGTTACTACGGTGTTTTGCTGGCGCAGTTTGTTTCCGATGCACTTTCCGCCGCGCTGGCACTGGCACTGTATGCAAAATGTGCGGGCAAACGCCCTGCCGCCTGACCCCGGCGGGCCGAGCAAATATCCGCATACAAAAAAAGCCGCCATGGGCAGGCACAAGCCGGCACATGGCGGTTTTTCGCGCAAAAAACGCCCCGCGCGCCGCTAAGGCGCACGGGGCGTTGGAGCTAATGACAGGATTCGAACCTGCAACCGGCTGATTACAAATCAGCTGCGCTACCGTTGCGCCACATTAGCATCGTGGGATACAGTATACCACAAACGCCGTTTGCTTTGCAAGCCCCGAGCGCGGCGTCAGCCGGCGGCCAGCGCGTCCAGCGCGGCGCGGATGGCGGCAAAATCCTGCAAAGTCAGTGCTTCGGGGCGCACGCGGGCATCCAGGCCGGCGGCTTGCAGCGCGGCGGCCACCTGCTCTTTGGGCAGGCGCAGGCCGTTGGCGATGGCGTTGGCCGCGGTTTTGCGGCGCTGGCCAAAGGCGGCGCGCACCAGCGCAAAGTAAGCGGCCTCGTCCGGCACTGCCACCGCGGGCGTGGGACGCACATCCAGCCGGATGACCGAACTGACCACCTTGGGCGCGGGGTAAAAGCTGCCCGGCTGCACGTTGCACAGCACCCTGGGCCGGGCGTAATAGGCCACCGCACAGCTGATGGCGCCGGCCTCGCGGGTACCGGGCTGGGCGGTGATGCGCTCGGCGGCTTCCTTTTGCACCAGAACGGTGATGTTTTCCACTGGGAGGTGCTGTTCCAGCAGGGCCATGACGATGGGGCTGGTGATATAGTAGGGCAGGTTGGCGCACACCACCACCCGCATGCCGGCAAATTCCTCGGCCAGCAGCCGGGACAGATCGGTTTTGAGCACGTCGGCCAGCACGATCTTCACGTTGGAACATTCGGCCAGCGTTTCGGCCAGGATGGGCGGCAGGCGCTGGTCCACCTCGATGGCCACCACCTTTTGGGCCCGCCGGGCCAGCTCCTGCGTCAGCACGCCGATGCCGGGGCCGATCTCCAGCACGCCGCACGCTCCGTCCACGCCGGCAGCTTCGGCCAGCTTGGGGCACACGCCCGGGTTGACGATAAAGTTCTGCCCAAACCCCTTGGAAAGCGCAAAATCATGCTTTTCGCACAAGGCCTGAATGGTAGAAAGATCGGTCAGACAGGGCATAAAACAGTTCCTTTCCCGCCCGGGAGGGGCGTCAGCCCTCCGGCTGGCTGTCGGCGGCCGAAGCCGCGCCGTCCTGCTCCGCGGAGGACGCATCGGCCTCGCCGTCCTGCTCCGGCTCGGACGAAGCCCCGGACGAAGCGTTTTCGCTGCTGCCCACGGTGGCGTTACCCGTCAGGTTATCGGCCACGGCCAGCGCGCGCTGGATCTGGGGGTCGGTGTCGGCGGTATAGTCGTAATACATGGTCTGTTCGTCGGCGGTAAGCACGCGCTCCACATCCACGGTCAGGCCCACGCCGTCAAAGCTCTCGCCGTTGCAGGTCAGCAGCCTGCCCACCGTGATCACAATGGCGCTGCCGTCGGACATGCGCTGCGGGCTGCTTTGCACGGTGCCCTTGCCCATGGTGTTTTCGCCCACCAGCCGGGCGCCGTTCAGCGCGCGCAGGCTGTAGGCAAACAGCTCTGCCGCGCTGGCGGTATTGCCGTTTACAAGGCACACCAGCGGCAGCGTGATCTGCGTGTCTTCGTCGCTTTTGCCCAGCGCTTCTATGCTGCCGTTTTTGTACTGGATGCTGGCGATGGTGCTTTCGGGGCAGATCAGGTCGATGCACTCCACGGCGTTGTCCAGCACACCGCCGGCGTTATCGCGCAGATCAAACACCAGGCTCTGCGCCCCGGCCGCGGTCAGCTGGCCGATGGCATAGTCCAGCTCGCTGGCGGTGGTATCGTCAAAGCGGCTGATCCGCAGATAGCCGCACCGGTCGTTCAGCAGGCTGTACTCGATGCTGGCCGCCGTGTAGCTGCGGCGGGTAAGGGTATCATTCTTTTCCTCCAGCGCGGCGGTAAGCCATTTGATCGTGACCGTGGTGCCGCTTTCGCCGCGCAGCCGGGCGGCAATGCCCTCCTGGGAGGAAACAGTCTTTACGTCCGTTTCGTCAATGGCGGTGATATAGCAGCCTTTTTCCAGTCCCAGGTCGGCGGCGGGCGAGCCGGGGTACACCCGCGTGACCTTGGCATAGCCGGTCACGCTGTCCTTAACGGCCTCCACGCCGATGCCCACGATCTTGCCGCTTTGGATATCCAGCAGCTCCGAGTAGGCTGCGGCGGTGTAGTACCGGGCATAGCGGTCGCCCGTGCCCAGCAGGTAGCCCGACGCGATGGTATCGTTCAGCGTGCTTTCGTCAATGCCGTAAAAGTCGTAGGCGCGCACGTATTTATCGATCTCCGCGATCTTGGAATACATGCTCTCCTTTTCCTTTACGCTGGCCACGGTGCGGTCGAACAGACGCATGGAGACCACCATCGTGATCGAAAACGTCACCGTCATGGCAATAATGACCGTCGTGACAAGAATACTGACGGAAACTTTTTTGTTCATTGGAATACCTCCTCCCCTGCGGGAGCCAGAATGGGAACGGCGCGGCCCGCGCCGGGGCTGCCGCCTGTTACAGCGTGCCGATGATCTGCAGCGCCAGGCTCATGACCAGCGACAGGATAAACACGCCCGCAAAGATCAGGCAGACGACGCGCAGCCAGAATTTGTTCTTTTTGTTCATTCAAATGCCTTTCTGCCCGGTTCAGCGGGGAATGTAATACCGCGGGTCCACGCGGGTGGCCTTGTTGGCCACCGTGTTGGACACGCTGCTGCCTTTCCACACTTCGATGTGCAGGTGGTTGCCGTACGAGTTGCCGGTGTTGCCCACATAGCCGATGGTCTGCCCCTGGCTGACGTAGCTGCCCGCCGACACAACGGGCTGCGACTGCATGTGCGCATACAGCGTGGAGTAAGTGCTGCCGCCCATGTCGCCATGGTAGATCAGCACATAGTAGCCGTAGCCGCCGCTGTTCCAGCCGGCCGCGCACACATAGCCGCCGGCCGCCGCGTAGATAGACGTACCGCCCGGGGCGGAGTAATCGGTGCCGGCGTGCAGCTTGGTTTTTCCGTTCAGCGTGCGGGTGCCGTACTCGGACGAAACACGGTTATAGCGGGCCAGCGGCAGGATAAAGCCGCTGATGGTAAGGTCGCCGTGGTCGCCGGCCG
>CAMFSB010000084.1 GCA_945982465.1 uncultured Faecalibacterium sp.
CTCTCAGGCTGGGGCTGCTGCGGTTCCTGCTGCGGCTCCTGTTCCGGCAGCGTGCTCAGCGACTCGATGTGCTGGCGGTACAGGCTCAGCACGTTCGCCTTGAACTGCGACACCTCCGCGCGGATCCGCTCGTATTCCAACTGCTCTTCCCGGCAGCGGTCCGCCGCGCTGGAAACAATGCCCTCGGCACGGATTTTGGCCTCCCGTTCGATGGCGTCCGCTTTCTGCTTGGCTTCGCGCACCACATTCTCGCCCATGCGCTGGGCGTTCAGCAAAGCGGCTTTCAGGTTATCCTCGTCCGAACGGTATTCCTCGATTTTCTGCGCCAGAAGGTAGAGCTTTTCTTTCAAAGCGGCGTTTTCCTTTTCCAGTTCCGCCATCTTTTTCGCGTCCTGCTCCAGCTGTGCGGCGGTCTGATCCAGAAACTGGTCGACCTGTTCGGTGCTATAGCCGCGCATGCCTTTGTCAAATGTAACGGTGTGAACATCCTGGGCAGTAACCATAGTAAAGCTCCCTTCTGCACGCTTGCAATCAAAATTGAAAATACTCAATGATCTGACGATCTTTTTTGCTTTTTCCGGGCAGCTGCGTCAGTTGGAACCGGCCCTTGCCGCGAACCGTAAAAATGTCCTGCGCGTACACCGGCGCGCTGCCAGACACCGCCGCCACATGGTTGATCTCCACACGGCCGGCGCTGATCAGCTCCGCCGCCATGCCGCGGCTGCATTTGAGCATCGCCGCCAGCACAGCGTCCAGCCGCAGCGAGGACACCGTTGCGGTGCACAGCCGCCGCTTTTGCTCCGGGAACTGCGGCAGTTGCTCCGGCGCGAGCTGCTCCGCCTGCGCGCCTGCATGGCCGACCTCGCGCAGCTCGCGGACGATCAGGCGCGCCGCGGGCTCCAGCGCAAACACATAGGCCGTGCCCGGCTCGTCAGGGGGCAATACAATATCGCACAGCCCCTCGCGCCGCAGCTCCAGCCCGGTCAGGCTGCCCAGATAATCCTTGTGCTGCGGTGCGGCCGCACCGGCCGCCAAGCGGCAGCAAATGCGCACGCACACCACCGGCCGCCCGCCAAAGCAGCCTTCCGGCTCGATGCACAGCACCCGGCGCTCCGCGCCGGGCCAGCCGCCGTCAAAAGTATAGCAGGCACAGCCGGCCCGATTCATCGCGGCCTGGCACAAAGCCTGCTCTCGGTCCGACAAAAAAGCACTGTAGCGCGCAATGCCCCGGGTCTGCGCCGCAAAAGCAAGATCCTCGGCATGCCGCATCAGCATGCGCTCGGCGTCGGACTGCGGCGGCACAAAGCCGCGCACGGCTGTTTCGGGCGCGGCGCGGCCAAGAGACGAACGATCAGAAGAACGCGCCATTGCTCTCCAGCTCGTCCAGCAGATCACCCATAATGTCCACATTGTACGGCGTGATGATAAAGGTGCTGTTGGCGACACGCTTGATCTGACCGTTGTTGGCGTACGCCACGCCGGACAGGAAATCGACCAGGCGGCGCGAGACCTCCTTGTTGGTGGATTCCAGGTTCAGCACCACGGTGCGCTTGTTGTTCAAATGGTCGGCCACGGTGCTGGCATCCTCAAAGCGCTCAGGCTTGACCAGAACCACCTTGAGCTGCGTGGTCGCGTTGATGTTGACCACACGGTTGCGCTTGGAGCTGTTGTCGTGCCCGACGTCCGCTGTATCCTCATCCACAAAGTTGTTGCTGTTGTTGTTGACCAGTTCGGGGCCGTCGTCGATATACCCGTCGTCATCCACGTCGTTTCCGGTGATCCAATCCTTGAAATTATTGATGAAAGACATTGTGCAAACTTCTCCTTTCGGTTTTGCAAAACGCCGCCCTTGATCGGAAAGCGCCAGTATTACAAATATAACATTACTATATTATCTGATTTTTGCAAGCCATTGTCAATAAAAGCACAGGAAAATTCCGGGCCTGGCCTGGTTTTTTTCGGCACGGGGCGTTTTTGCGGGCATTACAGCAGCTTTCCGTCATACAGGTCGGTGCCGTTTACGATGATCTCATCGTACATACGCACCTCGTTTGCGGTGCCCACCTTGCCGTTTACCTCCACCAGAATATATTCATCGTTTTCGTACAGGCGTTCGATCCGGCGGAACTTGGCGATGTTGCCGTATTTGACATAGACGCCCCGCACATAATGCTCGCCATTGATGACCACATCGCTGCTTTCATCCTGCCCCGAAGAGGCGGCTCCGCTTTCGGCGGGCTGCGAGCTGGACGATGCGGCGGGTTCTTCCTTGATCATGTGCACAGCCGCGGTGCTGATGCGGATGCCGGTATAGCTTTTAAAGATGATCTGGGCGGTCTCCTGCCCAAGGCGCAGAACATCCGCGCCGATGTATTCGCATTTCAGCGTAAACTTCGCAATACCGGCGGCCTGGTCGGTCTCCACCGAAATCACCTCGGCGGGCAGCACGGCCTCGGCACGCCCAGGGAAGCAGATGGAAACCTTGTTCACGCCGGAAAAGCGCTTTGCCTGCTCCGGCGTGCAGACCCCGCAGAAATACCACTGGTAGCTGGCAACGATCTTGCCGGCCAGCTCGTCCGCCTGCTGCTGGGCGCCCTGCGCCAGCAGGGCCGAAAATTCGGCCGCGGGCATTGCCAAAACCTCCTGCTCCGAAACGGCAAGCAGGGCGGCGTTCTGGCTGTTGATAAAATAGCCGCCGGCCGGCGCGCTGATCTGCTCGGGCGAGCCAAGCTGGGCAGCCAGCGTTTCCCGCTCGGCCTGCAGCTCGGCGATGCGCGCATTAAAATCGCGCACGACCCCTGTGGTGATCTGCATTTTGTTCTGGGCGGTGAGGTAGTTTTCCTTGTTTTGGGCGGTCGATTCCAGATCCATGCGATCCAGACCGTCCAGCAGGTCATACAGCGCCGTGCTGCGCTGGGAAAGCAGCGTTTCCACCTGCGAGGCGGAGGTGTTCTGGGATTTTTGCAGCAGCGCGATCTGGCTTTCGATGCTCTGCAGGCGGGTGCGGATGCCTGCCTGCGAAGCGTCGGTGTCGATCTCCGCCACCGGCGTGCCCGCCGAAACGCGCTCGCCGTCCGTGACCAGATATCCCAGCTCTCCTGTACCGGCTACGGGCGTTTCGTTGAACAGCACCAGGCCCTCCACTTCGATGCTGTCGGCCATGGTGTACAAAATCGCCGTTTCGTACTCGTATGTGGGGCGGAAAATGCGCACCAGTTGCACGCATACATAAATGCCCGGCACCAGCAAAAGCAGCAGGATCAGCTGCCGGAGCGGGAAACGGCCTTTTTGCTTTTTGGATGCGCGCACGCGGTTCACTCCCCTTTCAAAAATGTTTCGACGGCGGCAAAGGCCTGCGCCTGCATGGCCGCCCCGCCCTGCGCGTCCAGCCACAAAACATCCGGCATGTGCCGGAACCAGGTCAGCTGGCGCTTGGCATAATTGCGCGAAGCCTGCTTGAGCTGATCCACACACGCTGCCAGCGGCGCTTCGCCCGCAAAATACGGGAAAAACTCTTTGTAGCCAATGGCCTGCGCCGCCGTGCGGAAGATGTCGCGGCTGCGGTAGACCCGCCCGGCTTCTTCCAGAAGTCCCTGCTCCAGCATGCAGTCCACGCGCCGATCGATCCGCTGATACAGCTGGGCACGGTCGGTAAAGGCCAGCCCCAGCACCAGGCTGCGGTAGGGCCGTTCCGGCGGCAGAGACTCTGCTTTTTGCCGGCTCAGCGGCACGCCGGTAAGCCGATAGTGCTCCAGCGCGCGCAGTACCCGTACCGTGTTGTGCGGGTGGATGGATCGCGCCGCCTGCGGGTCGACGGCGCACAGCTCGGCGTACATCGCCTCGCCGCCGCGCTGCTCCAGCTCTTGCGCAAGGGCGGCCCGCAGCTGCGGGTCCGCCTTTTCTTCGGCAAAGCGCAGCCCGTGCAGAAAGCTCTGCACATACAGCCCCGTGCCGCCGCACATTACCGGCAGAACGCCGCGGGCAGAAAGCTGTGCTTCCACCTGCTGCGCGTAGACAACATAGTCCGCTACGCTGAACGGCTCATCCGGCATGCGGATGTCAATGCCGTGGTGCGGTATGCCCTGAGCTTCCTGCGGGGTGACCTTGGCGGTGCCGATGTCCAGTCCGCGGTAGATCTGCATGGAATCGGCGCTGAGCACCTCGCCGTCAAAGCGCTGGGCCAGCGCCACCGCCAGGGCGGTCTTTCCGCTGGCCGTAGGCCCGACCACCGCCACGACCGGGTGCTTACACAATGCGTCCAAACTGCTTTTCCAGCTCCTTTTTCGTCAGCTTTAACACACACGGGCGGCCATGCGGGCAGAAGGGCGGCACCTGACCGGACAGGATCGCTTCGGCCAGATGGAGCAGCTGCTCCGGCGGGGTGCGGTCCCCTGCCTTGATCGCCGCACGGCAGGCAATGGAATGCAGCACCCATTCGGTCTGCTCGTTCAGCGCATCGCGGTTGCCGGCTGCCAGCTTCGCCGCCAGCTCCACGGCCAGATCCGCCACATCGGCAATTTCCACATCGCAGGGCACTGCCCGCACCAGCACCGTGCTGCCGCCAAAATCGTCCAGTTCCAGGCCCACGTTCTCAAGCAGCTCCGCGTTTTCGAGCAGGGCGTGCTTTTCTTCAGCCGAAAGCTCCACCGGCACCGGAGCCAGAAGCATCTGGCTTTCCACCGCGCCGTACTCGGCGGCAAGCTGCTCGTACAGCATGCGCTCGTGGGCTGCGTGCTTATCGATCAGGCATAGCTCGTCGCCGCGCTGGGCGATGAGATAGGTGCGGAACACCTCGCCCACATACTGCAGCGGCGGCGGGCCCTCCTCCGCCCAGAGCATTGTCTGCTCCGGGGTTTGCGGTGCATTGCACGAGGGCTCCGGCGCTGCCGCGCATTCGGCAGGCTTTTGCACGTCCGGCGCAGCGGCCGGGCGCTGTGCGTCCGCATCGTCCGGCCGGATGTCCAGAAGCTGCTCGTTTTCGCTGGCGGCGTCAAACGCGCCCGGGCTGTGCAGCGCGGCCCGGGCCGTGACCGGCACATCCGCCGCGACCACGGTCACGGCAGGCGAACGGCGCGGCGCAGCCGGCAGCGGGAGAATATCCTCGTCGGGCGCCGGCTGTGCGGCGCGCTTTGCGGTGTCCGCAGCGGGCGTATCGCCGGCGGCAAAACCGAACGCCCCCGCCGGGGCGGTCGATCGGCCGTTTTGCCGCAGTGTACCCGGGGCCGATTGCCCTGCGAGCACGGCGGAGAGTCCTGTAAAACGGTTTTGCTTTTCATCGAATTCAGGTGAAGATTCGTTGCTTTTTTGCCATGAGGTTTCGGCGGTATCAAACCGGAAGAGCCGTTCGCCGCTGCCCGGCTGGGTCAGAGCCAGCTTGACAGCGTGGTAAACCGCGTCGAACACATCGTTCTCCCGCGCAAAACGGACCTCGGTTTTGGCCGGGTGGACGTTTACATCCACCAGATCGGCCGGCATTTCCAGCAGTAAAACGCACCCCGGGAATTTGCCCTGCATCGTGGTGCCTTTGAACGCGCTTTCCAGCGCGGCCATCATGGTGCGGTTTTTTACATACCGCCCGTTGATATAAAAATACTGCATGCTGCGGCTGGCGCGGCAGTTTTTGGGCGGTGTGATCAGGCCGGATACCCGGTAGCGGCCCTCCTGATTTTGCACCGGCAGCAGATCGCGGGCAAACTCGCGGCCCAAAACGGCATACGCGGCGCTCATCAATCTGCCGTCGCCCGCGGTGGTATACTGCAGCTTGCCTTCGCGGATAAATTTAAAGCTGACTTCCGGATGGCTCAGCGCCACATGCCCCACGATATCGGCCACGAATGTGCCCTCGCTGGCATCCTTTTTCAAAAACTTCATACGGACAGGGGTATTATAAAACAAATCTCACAAGCGTATGCTGGTGCAGGTGCCGCGGGCACCCGGCTCAATGCCCAGCTCCTGCCCGCCCTCGATGCGGTAGCGGCAGGCAAACTCATCCACCTCGGTCTTGGTCAGCACCTCCACCCGGGCCACGCTGGCAATGGAGGCCAGCGCCTCGCCCCGGAAGCCCAGCGTATGAATCGCCTGCAGATCCGCTTCGCATTCGATCTTGCTGGTGGCATGGCGGATAAACGCCGTGCTGATGTATTCCGCTTCGATGCCGCTGCCGTTGTCGCTGACCTCGATCAGCTTGATGCCGCCCGATTCGATGGAAACGGTGATCTGGGTGGCCCCCGCGTCAATGGCGTTTTCCAGCAGTTCCTTGACGGCGGATGCCGGCCGTTCCACCACTTCGCCTGCGGCGATCAGTTCGGCGGTGTGCCGGTCCAGGATATGAATCACAGCCATTGCTGCGGCCTCCTTTGCGTTTGGGGGATCGCGCCGTCAGCCCTTGAGCGAGCCTTTCAGCGTCTTTTTCAATTCATACAGAAAATTCAGCGCCTCGATGGGGGTCAGCGTTTCCACGTCCAGCGTTTCCAGCGTTTCCAGCACCTCGGCGGGTACGGCCGGCGAAGCATATTCCGCCAGAGCGTCAAAGTCCAGCTGCTCCACCGGATGCCGGCCCGGCGCAGAGGCCTCCAGCACGCGCAGCACCTCGTGGGCGCGCTTGGTCACGCTGCCGGGCAGGCCGGCCAGCTTGGCCACCTCGATGCCGTAGCTGTCATCGGCCGGGCCGCGCACGATCCGGCGCAGGAAGGTGATGTCCTCCCCGCGTTTTTTGACGGCGATGTTGTAGTTTTTAACACCCTCCATCGCGTCTTCCAGGTCGGTAAGCTCGTGGTAATGGGTGGCGAACAGCGTTTTGCAGCCCAGCCCTTTTTCTTTTGCGGCGATATGCTCCACCACGGCGCGTGCAATGCTCATACCGTCAAAGGTCGAGGTACCGCGGCCGATCTCGTCCAGGATCACCAGGCTTTTGGATGTGGCGTTTTTCAGGATCTCGGCCACCTCGGTCATTTCCACCATAAAGGTGGACTGCCCCGCGGCCAGGTCGTCCGACGCGCCCACGCGGGTGA